>NZ_PNOR01000017.1 GCF_002869765.1 Deinococcus planocerae
GTCCTGCGCCAGGAAAGGCGCGAAGAACCGCTTGCTGGTCGGGTCTGTGAGGAGCGCCGCCTGACGGGCGTCCGTGATCTGGTGAAAGCTAGGCGAATCGGGCAGTGTCATTTGCAGTAGCGTACGGTCCAGCCTGGCGGCATGACGCTTGCCCCGCCGCGACCGCTGCTCCTGGAGGCCAACTTCGCCCGCGTCTGGTGGGCCGGACTGATCTCGTGGATTGGGAACGGCGCGCTCTTTATCGCCCTGCCCGTGCAGGTGTACGGCGAGACCGGCTCCACGCTCGTCACGGCCCTGGTCGTGATGGCGGGCGCGCTCCCCACCGTGCTCGTGGGACAGTTCGCGGGCGTGCTGGTGGACCGGCTGGACTACCGGCGGGTGCTCGTCTGGACCAATCTGGGGATGGCCGCCGTCACCCTGGGGTTCCTGGCCGTCACGCACGCCTCCTGGTGGCTCGTGGCCCTGGTCAGCTTCGTCGCGTCGAGTGTGGGACAGTTCCTCGGTCCCGCTGAGAACGCCCTGCTCCCCACGCTGGTCGGGCGCGAGCGGCTGGGGGAAGCCAACAGCCTGAACGCCCTGAACAACAACCTCGCGCGCCTGATCGGTCCCGCCCTGGGGGGGCTGATCCTGGCGCAGCTCGGCTTCGCGGCGGTGATTCTGCTCGACGTGCTGACGTTTCTGGTGGCCGCCCTGCTGCTCGCGGGTGTGGTGAGCGCGCCGCCTGTGCGCAAGCCCGTGACGAGGCGGGTGGCTTTCCTGCGGGAGTGGCGCGAGGGTGTGGCAGTGGTGGCGAAGGACCCCACGTTGCGCGCCCTCTTCGTGATCGTCGCAGTCGTGGCGTTCGGGGAGGGGTTCATCTCCACCCTGATGGCCCCGTTCGTCCGCGACATTCTGGGTGGGAACGGACAGACCCTCGGATTCATCATGTCGGTCCAGGCGGTCGGGGGGATCATCGGAGCCTGGCTGGTGGCGCGGGTGGCCGACCACCACCCGGCCTTGCGCCTGCTGGCCCTCGGCGCCTGGGGGAGCGGCCTGCTGCTGCTCCTGTACTTCAACTACGCGCTGGTGTACCGGGAGGTGTGGCCCGCGGTGGTCATCACCGCCGTCGCCGGTGTCCCGTTCGCGGTGTTCGGGACGGCCCAGAACCTGGGTCTTCAGCGGGCGGCACCCCAGGAGACCATCGGGCGGGTGTTCAGTGCGTGTTCCGGCCTGATGGGGTTGACGATGTTGATAGGGATAGGCGTTTCGGGGGTCCTGGGCGAGCGAGTGGGCGTCCTTGTGATCAATGTGGACGCCGCGACTTACCTGCTGGCTGGCCTCATCGCCTGGTGGGTGGTGCGCAGAGCGTCCACTCAGAAGGACAGCGAGGTGGTGGGGAGAGAGAAGACCACTTAGGTGGGCTTGCCGCTCGTCCCCTTTACCCTCCGTATCGACCTCTTGAGACCAGCCCGTACCCTGGGAGAAGACCTGTGCTGGCATTTGGGAGCTTCCTCAAGTGACCGCCTCACTCACAGGCGGTGCCGTCTCCGTCCCGGTCCAGCGCTGGGTTGTATCCGGGTTGCCCCCGTCGTAACGGAGCTGCACCGGCAGCCCGGGCCTCGGCGCAACTGCGGTAGAGCGGGGTAGCCGGTGTGGGCCGAGTTGGGGAGGAGACAGGTGGTGTCGCCGGGGTTGCCGCCTTGGGAACTGCCGGTCCACGCTCCACCGCGATGGCGTACTTTCCGCCTGGCTGCACGGTCACCGTCACCGTTCCGTTGAGGTCGGTGCGGTAGATCGCCGCTCCCATCCGCTTGTACAGGTCCAGCGCCTGTGCCGTGGGATGCCCGTAGTTGTTCTCGCCCACGCCGATGACGACGTTCCTCGGGCGGACGGCCTGCAACCACGCCAGGTGGTCACCGTTCGCTGCGCCGTGGTGAATGCTCTTGTACACGTCCACCGGACCGAGGAAGCTCGCGGGGTAGGTCTTCAACCAGGCCTGGGTCTCCGGGGTCTCGCTGTCTCCGGTCATCAGCAGGCGGAAAGTGCCGTATTGAACGAGCAGACCGACGCTGTTGACGTTCTGCTCGTCCCTGGGCATCCCGGGTGGGGGCGGCAGGACCGTGACTTTGACGCTCCCGAGGTTGATCACCTGGTTCCGGGCGAGCAGGCCCTGGGTGCCAGCCTGCTGCGCGGCCTGGGTGAGCCTGCTCCAGGTCTGGGTGGTGGCGGCGATGCCGTTGTTGAGGAAAAATTTCGGTTTGAACAGCGTGACTGCCGGGATGAGACCCGTGATGTGGTCGGCGTCGCCGTGGCTGGCGACGATGAGGTCGAGGCTCTGCACCCCGTATTTCTTGAGGAGCACTTGCATCCGGGTCTCACTGCGGCCCCCGTCATAGAGCAGGCTCTTGCCCTCGGGTGAGGTCACGAGCACGGCGTCCCCCTGTCCCACGTCGAGGAAGCGGATGGTGAGGACACCGGGAGTCTGGGCGGAAGCCAGCCCGAAGGACAGGGCGGCGAGGGCGAGAAGGGGCCTCACAGATCGATCTCTCCGGCAGGCGGGACCACGTTCAGGGCGTCGAGCTGGGCCTGTGCGGTGTGCCGACGTTCCCGGGTGGCCGCGTGGTCGATCTCGACCGTCAGGTCCCCGGCCTCGACGTGGAGCCGAAGCACGTCGCCTTCTTGTACGCCTCGGGGCAGGCTCGCCAGCGGCCAGTCTTCGACCGAGCCGTCTTCGAGTTCCACGCGGGCGAGGCCGCCTTCGATGGCGTCCACGGTCAGGAGGCCGGTGAGCACCGGCTCGGGTGTCTCTGGGGGCATGGCTGCAACGTAGCGTATGGCCCCTCAACGCGTGTGCCTGTCCCGGCCATCGGTAGAGCGCGCCGCAGCAACACGTGTTATAGCTGGCTACTTTTTCGCCTGATCAACAATTCGTCTCCGGTGCTGAGCCATGCCGCAGGTCCTGGGGCCGCTCTGTTGCTTCAGAAGCGCTGAATTTAGGGAGATAAATTCATATAAGCACGGGGTAATAATTGAGGTCTGCAATGTATGACCGTACTAAGATGTTATACTATTCTGGTATTGCTTGGCAAAATTCGCTGCGAATATAAAGACGACTTGAGTATGTAAAAACACAATCGATACCCCGCACCGGGTCCACCACCAGGCACCCGCCGGTCTGCTGACAGCCGACCAGGTAGGACGCCTGCGCCAGGTCGTCGTCGTAGAAGCGTTGGAAGTACATGCCCGAAGCGTATACCCCCACCCCTATTTCGTCAAATACCCCGGGGGGTATATTACGGACATGACCGTGACCGTGCCCGTGAGCGACCGCAAAGCCGAGAAGACGAAGATTCTCAACCGCCTGCGCCGCCTGGAGGGGCAGATTCGGGGGCTCCAGAAGATGGTGGAGGAGGAGAAAGACTGCGTGGAGGTGATGAGCCTGTACGCCAGCGCCAGGAGTGCCCTGGAGTCCACCGGGGACGTGATTCTGGAAACCTACGTCGAGAGGTGCCAGGCGCGCGGGGAGAGGCCCGGCGATCTCATGAGGCTGCTCAAGCTTGCCCGGTGAGGGCAGTTGGAACGGCGACAATTCGACCCAACTCAAGCTTGAGGGCTTTAACCCTGGCCGAGGAGACCGGCCACGGTGGGCCGACCTGGCGCCTGAGGGACGACGGGTCGGCCCGGGTCCTGGCGGAGCTGGGCGAGGCTCAGGTGCAGGCCCCACCTCGACGGGGCCGTGCGCTGAGCCGTACCGTCACCGACGGGGCCCGTGGGGAGGCGGATGGGAGACGGACACCCGCATCCCCGCCGTGAAACGCCGCCGTCAGGCTGGGGCCAGGAAGCGCACGGGGGTCGGAGACACCGAGGGGTGAACGGGTCCCACCCCGCGGTGCCTCAGCCTCCGTTTTCGCTCCAGCGACGGCGCATATCTTGGACCGTTCAAGCCTCCCATGACGTCATCAGGTCGGGTCGAGGTGAACTGATGACCACAGGCCCGACACAGATCGCGTTGCCTGCCTGTGTGAGCGTGACCGTTTGCGACGGTGTAGACGCCACGCACGCTGGGCAGGAAAAGTGGTCACGTGGTTGGACACCCTTCCTCCACGAAACCACTCCCCAATTTTCAAGTCTTCCGGTGAATGCTGTGAGAGGGCCAGGAAGGGGCCTCGGGGGAACGATGTGGACTCCGGGTCCACTCACGGCCTCGCAGGCCCCTTCTCGGCCCGCGTATTCGATCCTACGGCAGTCTCCAGGTCCCCATCGTTCGGTTACCGCCTGCCCCGGGTCTCCCCTTTTCACTCCTCGCCGGGGTCGGCGCTCCGGGTGCTCCAGAGCAAGACGGTCTTCGCGGGCATCGCCTCGTGCTTGAGGCTGGCGAGTTCGGCGGCGGTGACGACTCCCCGCAGGTAGAGTTCCGTGGCCGTGTCCTTGAGGGTGTCGGGGAGGGTGAGCTTCCGGAGGATGAACGCGGCGGTGTGGAGGGAGCGTTCCTCCTCTCCCGGCTCGGGGTCCTGCGGGACCGGCAGGGGCGGCGCAGGGGTCAGGAGCCGGGGTGCCCTGTCCGCGGGCAGGACGTCTTCGAGCGTCTGGTACTTCAGCGGGTCGCGCAGGATATCGACGAGGAGCCCGCTCATGCTCTTGGCCTGGTAGCCCGCCGCCAGGAGAGCGTCGTACCGCTCGACCGCGGCCAGCACCGCCTCCAGGCCGTACTCGGCGGCGTACCGGAGCGCGGCTCCCTGGGTGATGCGGCGGCTGGTGAGGGCCGCGACCGCCTCGGGCCGGGCGGGGGGCTGGGTGGCGCGCGCGAACACGTACTGGACGTCTTGATTCCTGCCGCGGCCCAGGTAGCCCACGTCGGCCAGGAAGCCGCATTCGAGCAGTTGCTGGTGGGGTGTTTGCAGCGCCCGGCGAACGGTGTCGGGCCTGCCGTTGATACCGAGCCGCTCCGCCCAGGGCAGCAGGGCCGTCTGGTAGACCTGCTGCTCGGGACGATCGACCGGGTTGCGCTCGTCCTCCAGCCGCCGGTACAGGGTGCGGGTCAGGGGCTGGTTGAGGCTGCGCAGGATATTGAGATCGACCGGGCGGATGTACCCCAGCCGGATGCTGCGGGCGAGGTCGGGGTCGAGGGTGACCTGAAAGAGCGCGTCGGCGTTCACCGACTCGTCCTCGAAGCTCGACGGCATCCGGCGCCGCTCGATAACCTTCCAGTTCTGGACGAGGCTGGTGCTCAGCGACTGGTAGCTCTCCTCCTTGCGGTCGTACCAACTGTCGGTGATCGTGAAGGTGCTGTTGCGCAGCCGCGTCAGGCTGGGCTTGATCACGGCGTAGCTGTGCCCGCCGATGGGCAGCGCCGCATACACGAGGAGCTGGTAGGCCGTCACCCGGAAGGTGTTGTCCGGCGGCATCCCCGCGCCGAGGTAGGCGTTCGTCAGGCCGAACAGGATGTCGTTGTCGATGCCGTGCGGCACCACGTCGTTCGCGCTCGCCAGACAACTCACGTGCACCGTGACGCCCAGATGGTCGGAAGAGGACCACGACCGCGACCAGAACGTCATCGTGTCGGGCACCCGCGAGGCGGCCAGCACCAGGGAAAGCCTGTTCAGGTTGCGCTCCTCGCTCCCCGAGAGCAACAGCTCCTGACTCACCTGCTTCGCTGACGCGGGTTTGCGTGGCACGCCCCATCTTAACGGCTGGGCCTCTCCCCTACCCCCACCCCCCAGGCCGAAGCCGCGGCGCGGCCCGCTGATGTTGATGATCAAAATTCTTTTCCCTCACTGATAAAAGATTGTTTTAAAAACATTGATGATCATCATCAAGGGCCGAGCGGAAAGACCGTCCAGGACGCGGTTTCCGAAGCGAATTCCACAAGTCCGCAATACCAATTCCACAAGTCCGCAATACTTTGACCCCCCAAACTCCACAAGTCCGCAATACCCCCCGGTGCGAATTCCACAAGTCCGCAATACCAACTCCACAAGTCCGCGATAGGTAGAGTTTTCCAAACTCCACAAGTCCGCAATACCCCTACCCCCGAATTCCACAAATCCGCGATAGGTAGAGTTTGACCAATTCCACAAGTCCGCAATAGCAATTCCACAAGTCCGCAATACCCCCCGGTGCGAATTCCACAAGTCCGCAATACCAACTCCACAAGTCCGCGATAGGTAGAGTTCGGCTCCAGCGGGAGAAGAGAGACGGAACCGGGCGGGGACTTCAGTCTCTCCCCTGCCACCGGGGTCGGATTTGTCTCCCCGACCCCGGCCCCGGGTGCGCGGGCTGCTCAGGGACGGACGACCACTGCGCCCACCGCGACCACTGGGACCGTCCAGGCGACACCCTCGCCGACCTCCAGCCCTGTCTCCCCGACACAACTTGACAAGCTCGCCACCCCTTGGCTTTCTGCTGGCGAGAGTGTCATGATGGCGGGGTGGAGATCGAGGTCGGGAAGATGTACACGCTGCGGGAGCTGGCAGGCGGGTTCAACGTCAGCGAGCGAACGCTGACGCGTAAGCTCGAGGTGGGCGAACTGCGCGGCTACAAGGTGGGGAACCAGTGGCGGGTGCGCGGGCGCGACTGGCTGGAGTACACGGGCGCGGTCAGCGGGCCGCGCGTCTTCGTGGTGGCGAATGCCAAGGGCGGGGCCGGAAAATCCACCTTCACCACCAACCTCGCCGTGCTGCGGGCCGCCGAGGGCGTGCGGGTGCTGCTGCTCGACCTCGACCCCCAGGGCCACCTCGCCACCTTGCTCAACATGCCCGTCGATCCGGACCGCACGACGGTGCAGCTCCTGAACGAGGAATTGCGCCTGCCCCGCACGGCACCCGGGCACCGCGACCGCTGGCACACCCTCTGGACCGACCTCCTCCAACCGGTGCCGGGCGGCGGTGAGCACGAGGCCCTCTCGCGCCTCTTCCTGGTGCCCGCCCACAACGACCTCGCCGACCTGGAGCGCGCCAACTTCCACCGCTCCAAGCCCATCGAGTACACCCTGCGCGAGGCGCTCGACGCCCTGACCGGGCTGAACGTGGACATCGACGAGGTGTGGATCGACACGCCGCCCAACCTCGGGCCCCTTACCCGGAACGCTCTAATGGCGGCCCACTACGTCGTCTCGCCCTTCGCCAAGTCGGACCTCGGGCTCGACGGCCTGGAGCGGCTGATGGTCCTCGTCGAGCAGTACCTCGAATTCAACCCCTTCCTGCGCGTCGCCGGGCTGGTGATGAACTACGGCAACCCGCGCACCATCATGCACAACGAGATCCGCGAAACCATCAAGGGCCGCGCCTCGCTCGCCCCGTACCTGCTGGAGGCGTACGTCAGCGAGGCCGAGCGCTTCAATCAGGCGCCGCGGCTCGGCGTGCCCCTCGTCCTGGCCGAGCCGAACAGTTCCAGCGCACACGAGCTGCGACGGGTCCTTCAGGAGGTGGCTGCGCGTGTCCAGTAAACGCGGCAAGCTCGCCGGGCGGCGCGGCAGCGTCGGTCAGTCGGCCACCCCGATCACCGTGGACACCGCGCACCTCGAACGCGTGCCGCAGACGGTCCTCGACGCCCCCGAGGATGTGGTCGCCTTCTGGATTCCGGTGGATGACGTGCGCCCCAGCCCCTTCCAGTACCGCTACCACGTCGACGAGGGGCGCCTCCAGGCCCTGATGGGCAGCATCGCCGCGCGTGAGCTGTACCAGCCCATCACGGTGCGCCCGCTCCAGGCCGGGGTCTACGAGGTGGTGCTCGGCCACCGCCGTCTGGAAGCCTTCAAGCGGCTGGGGCGGGGGGCGATCCCGGCCATCGTCCGCGAGTACGGCGACGCCGAGGCCATTCGCGCCCTGCTCGACGAGAACCTTAAGCGGGCCGACGTCAACCTCTTCGAGCAGACCGAAGGGGTCGTGCGCCTGCTGAGCCTCGAACTCGGCCTCGTCGGCGAGCCCGTCGCCGCCGTTCGCCGCCTGCTGGAAGAGATGCGCGCGGTCAAACGTTCGGGGCTTGCCCTCCAGGAACCCGGCCACATCGGGGCGGCGAGAATCATCGAGGACGTGACCGGCATGTCCTGGGAGTCCTTCCTGACCAACCGCCTCTCGGTCTACCGCCTGCCCGCGCCGCTTCAGGAGAAGGTTCGCCGGGGAATGCCGTACTCGCTCGCCGTGGCGACCGGGCGGCTGACCCCGGCCCTCCAGGGCCAGGCCCTGGCCTTCCTGGAGCACGAGGGAGGCGGCTGGCGCTCGCGCGAGGAGTTCAAGGCGTGGCTGGCCGGGCACCAGACCCCCGCCGCCCGGCGGCCCGACAGCCTCCGCCTCCAGCAGCTCGCCCGGTCGCTCGATCACAAGGAGTTGCGCGGGGAGCAGGCCGTCAGAGTCACCGCGCTGCTCGACGAACTCGAGCAGCTCCTGGCCTGAGGGTCTGGAATACCGGTATTCCAGACCCGGACCGGACGGGTCGCCTGAGCGGGCGCCAGACCTCGGCGGTTACCAGCCCGCGTACCGGGCACGGTAGGCCTCGTAGGCCGCCTGCTCGACGGGCCCGACGAAGGGGAGGAGTTCCTTTTCCAGCCGTGCCGCCCGCATGGCGTCCAGCGTCACCCCCGGGGGCGTCGGGTGGGCCTGGACGACGGCGATCCGTTCGGCGGTGGGTGGATGGGTGGCGTCGAGCCGGGTGCTTCTCGGCGGCGGTCTCGTCGCGGCGCCCCTGCCTGCGGGTCTCGGGCATCGTGGCCCAGATGTGGCGCAGTTCGAGGAAGGCGTTGGGGCGCTCGGGCTGGTGCCGCTGCTTGTGCAGGGCACTCTCCAGCGAGTCGGTGAGGTGCAGGTGGTCGAGCAGGCTGGTCGTGGCCGCACTTCCCGCGACCCTGGAAGCGAGCAGGTCCGCCCGGAACTCGGCCCGCTGCTGGTCCCCGCCCACCAGCGAGAGCAGGAGGTGGTAGAGCCCGAGGGGAATCAGGGAGAACACCCGCATGGTTCCCTGCGCGAAGGCTTGCAGGAGGTCGCTGCTCGCCGTCATCAGGCCGTCAGGGGTGAGCACGCTGACCGCGTGGCCCAGCACGTTCAGGGCGAGCCCGACCACGCCGCCCCGCGTGGGGTCGCCGTTGCGCTCGTGGGCGAGTTCGTGGGCGATGATGGCGACCCGTTCCTGCGGCGGCAGCGCGTACAGCAGGGGCAGGCCGAGCCCGAGGGTAGACCGGGGCGGGAAGCCGCTGCGGCCCATGAAGGCGTTCACCTCGCCGTCCACCGTCACCCGGGCGGGGGGTGGCACGTCCAGCGCCGCCGCGACTTCCCGGATCAGGCGGTGCAGCTCGGGCGCCTGTGCCTCCTTGACCTCCCAGCCGGGAAGCCGGGGGAAGCGGGGCCGGGCCTGCACGGCGAAGAGCAGCAGGGTCAGGGAGCCCAGCCCCTGGAAGAAGCGGAGGATGGGGCTGCTCTCCGGCGCGGTGCCGAACAGTGGGGCGAGGGCGAGCCAACCCAGCCACAGACTTAGAAGGGTCATGCCGGTGTATCCCGTGAGAATCAGGGCGGCGAGCGTGAGGGCGAGGGCGCGGCGGGAGGAGCGGCGGGGGTCCGGGGAACGCAGGAAGGCGTCGCGTGTCTGGGCGGCCTCGCGGTCGGAGAGGCGTTGCCACGCGCTCAGGGTAGCCGAGCCCTCCCCCAGCTCGGGCCGCAAGTTGGGAGGAGACGGCGGGCGGCAAAGACGCTCATATCCGGAGAGCAGACGTGCTCTATGCGGACCAGAGCAAAGGCTCCTGCCACTGGGAACAACGGCCATCCGCGTTACTGCATGCCGTTCCCTCGTGACGGGCTGTATCGGGCGCGTGTCCGATTGCCATCTTGCGGCATCAGGTTGGACTGGCGTCCCTCTCTTCGCCTGGGACTGTCCGGTGTCGAGGTAGGGTCAGTCGTTGGCCTGGGGGCGGGTCTGCGTCCCGAATTGCACGCCCCGCCCCCGCAGCCCGGCGAGGCTCAGCAGAATGCTCAGGGCCCCGAGCGCCAGGGTGACGAGGGCCATGCCCGGGCCGCCGATGCCCGCCCCGAGCGGCACGCCCAGCGCGGCGAGCTACTTGCCTACCGTGAAGGTCTGCCCGCTCACCGCGAGGTAGGCGCCTCGCCGGTCCACGGGCACCATGTCGGCGAGCAGAGTCTGACGGGTCGGGACGTAGAGCAGCTCCCCGAGGCTGAGCAGAACGCTCGCGGCGATCAGGACCGGAAGGCTCAGGCTGGCATTCAGCACCGCGAAGCCCGCGGCGAACAGCGCGAAGCCCACGGCCATCAGCCGCGTCAGGTCGCGTCCCTTCACCCAGGTGCTGACCGGCACGGTGAGGGCCACGATCATCACCGTGTTCACCGCCGTCAGGACGCTCATCGCCTGCACACCGTCCAGCCGCACGCCGAGGGCCGTCTGTGGTTGGAAGAGGTGCGCGAGGTGGACCGGGATGAAGTTGCCCCGCCCGAACTCGATGGTCATCAGCAAGACGAAGCCGACGAGGAAGAGCAGGAAGGCCCGGTCCCCCACGACCTGCGCGTAGCTGCGGGCGAGGGGCGCCAGGCCCATCTACCGACGAACCTCCGCCCGGGTGGGGCGCGGGCCGCCGAGCGTCTCCGTCATCCGCGACCAGGCGAGGAACAGGGTGAGACACGACATGGCACACAATCCCGCGAGGAGGGCCGGGAAATGGTCGCGGTACAGCCACCCGCCGAGCAGCGTGCCGATCAGGAGGCTGGCGTTGATCGCCCAGTAGTTCACCGCGTACATGAAGGTGCGCGTCTCGGGCGTGCTGACGTCCACCAGCATCGCCTCCGCCGCCGGGTTGATCAGCCCGCTCGACACGTTGATCAGGGCGAGGGCGGCGAAAGTGACCCACGGCAGCGGCGTCACCACGTTGGCCGCGAGAAGCACGAGGAAGGCGGCGAGCTTGAGGCCCTCCCCGGCGAGAAGGGTACGGCGGCGTCCCCAGGCGTCCGCCAGCCCGCCGCCCCAGAGCCCCGCCACGAACTGCACGCCGACAAGCGCGGCGAGGAGGATGCCCGCGAGCGCCGGGCCGAGGTGTTCGGTGAAGTAGATCGCCATGAACGGGAACACCGCCCCGCCCACCATGCGGGCCAGAAACGAGTTGACGATCCGGACGCGGACGTTGGGGTGCAGTTGCCGCCACATCGCCCGCCAGTCTGGGGGAGGGCGAAAGGGGAAAAAAGAGCCACAAGGGGGGGAAGATGACCCCTTTTCCCGGTCTCGACTGGCCGTACCTGGAGGTGCGGGCGGCCCTGCACAGGCGCGACGGGGTGCGGGCCCGACACGCCGTCACCCTGGAGGAGCTGACCCGCTGGTGGTCGTGCAGCGCCAAGACGGCCAAGCGGCACCTCGCACGGCTTCAGGGGGAGGGGCGGCTGGGCTACACGCCGGGCCGTGGGCGGGGCAACACCTCGCGGCTCGTCTTCCCGGGTGACCTGCAAGCGGAACTCGCCGACCTGACGGAGCGCCTCGCCCGGACCGGGGACGCGGGGAGCCTCGCCCGCCTCTCCCGGCTGCCCTTTCCGCGCGCGTGGGTGCTCACCGACGCCACCCGCAGCGTCTTCGGGCTGAGCGGCACGCCCGCCGGGGTGGACCGGTTGCGCACGGTGCTCACCCGTGACCTCACCAGCCTCGACCCCCTGCACGCGAGCGCGACGGCGGAGGCGCACCTCCTCGCCCAGGTCCTCGATCCCCTCACCCGCTTCGACCCGGAGACGTGGACCCTGCACCCCACCTCGCCCACCACTGGAGCGCCTCGCCGGACGGGCTCGGCGGACCTTCCACCTGCGCAAGGGCGTGGCCTTCCACCACGGGCGCACCCTGGACGCCGGGGACGTGGTGTTCACGCTCGAACGGCTGAGGCGCGGGGCTCCCTGGTTCCTGCCCGACCTGGCCGGGGTGGAGGCGGCTACTCCCTTCACCGTGCGGCTGCACCTGACCCGGCCCGACGCCTTCTTGCCCCGGCGGCTGGCGGACACCCAGGCGCTGATCCTCCCGCGCGACGTGCCCTTCGACGAGGCCCGCCCGGTGGGGACGGGGGCCTTTCGCTGGACGCCGCTGGAGGGCGGCTTTCGCCTCACCGCCTTCGACGCGCACTTCGCGGGGCGGCCCCTGATCGACGAGGTGGAGCTGTACCGGGTGGCGGGCGCCGAGCCCCACTACGGGGTGGATGGTGCGCCCCACGCCTCGGTGCCGGGCTGGCAGGCGGAGGTCGGCGTGCAGTTCCTGATCTGGAACGGGCACCGCCCCGCCGCCGCGAACGAGGCCCTGCGCCGGGGGCTGTGCGAGCTGCACGACGTAACGGCCTTCTGGCGGGAGACGGGCCGCGAGGAGCCCCTGCTGCCCGCCACCTCCTTCTTCCCGCGCCGAAGTGCCCGGCGGCCCCCGCGTGTCCGTTCGGAGGACCGCGCCGCTGGCCTGCTGCGCGAGGCCGCCCACGACGGGCCGCCCCTGAGGCTCTGGGCCATCGACCTTCCCGGCGCCCTCGCGGAGGCGCGCTGGCTGGCGGACCGCGCCGCGCGGCACGGGCTCGCGGTGGAGGTCTGCCCCTACCCGCTCACCGCCACCCCCGACCACTCCGACGACGCCGACCTCGTGATGCTGGGTGAGGTCGCCGGGGCCGACGAGCACCTCTCCTTCTGGACGGCGATGCGGCAGCCCGAGCTGCTCTTCCGCCGCCTGCTGCCCCGCGCGGTGCGGTCGGAGGTCGACGCGGAGCTGGACGCTTACCGCCACGCCCAATCGTTCGAGGAACACGAGGCCGTCCTCGACCGGGTGGAGGCGCTCCTCCTCGGGGGCGGGCACGTGAACCTCACCCACCACCGGGTCAAGCGCCGGACGCTGCACCCGCTCATCCGGGACGTTCACCCCGACGCGTATGGACGCATCAACCTCAAAAAGCTCTGGGTGGGGGAGGGCCCGGTCCCCACGGCGGACGGGGACTGAGGTTCTTAGTCATCTGCCGTGACCCAGGGCGTGGGTCGTGGCCCGGAAGCATACCCACCCCACCGGATGGGGCGGACCGCCGGACAGGGGCAGGGAAGGAGACGTGACAGACCTTTGGGGACGGGGCTGAAAAGATTCGCCCCCGCCCGCATTCGGGGCGAGGGGCGTTTATGGGGCGGCGCGTTCCCGGGCTCAGCGGGACCCGGTGTGGCCCTCTGCCGCCGCGGTCAGGGCGGCGAGCGGGCCGGACGAGCGGGCGGCTTTGGCGGCCTGCCCAGAGGCCCGGTAGGGTTTGAGGTCGATGTCGATGCCGATGATCTTGCGCGAAACGTTGTCGACGGTCACGTCGACGGTGTTGTTCAGCGCGTCGTAGTACACGCCGAAGGGCTCGCCCTCGTCGACCTCCTCGTCGCCGTCGAGGTCCTGCCACGCGGCCACGTTGTAGCGGCCCGGCTCCAGCCCGTCGAGCGTGTAGCTCTTGCGCAACGTCTCCTGGTCCACCAGGGCGAGGTGGCTGCGGCCCTCGTCGTAGCCGCTCGGCAGGCGGTAGAGGGCCGCGACGATGGTCTGGACCTGGCCCACGGGGGTGGGAGTCGGCGCCGGGGTCGGCGTGGGGGTGGGCGTGGGTGTGCCGCCCGAGGTGCCCAGGGCCGCCGCCGCGTTCACGAGTCCCGCGCCGCACCCGCCGGAGACGCCGCAGTCGGCGCTACTCAGCGGCGTGCTCGTGGCCTTGAGGCGGGCCAGGGCCTGCGCCGTCGTCAGGCCGGGCTGCTCGCCCTTCATCAGCGCCACCAGCCCGGCGACGTGGGGCGAGGCCATCGAGGTTCCCTCCATGATGCCGTAGGTCGCCACCTTGTTCCCGCCCTCGTCCGTGTCTGCGACGGTGCTGAGGATGCCGCCCGGGATCTTGCGCCCGCCGATCTCGAGCAGCAGCTCGGTGTTGCCGCCCGGCGCCATCACGTCGATGCGCGCGCCGTAGTTGGAGTAGGGCGCCCGTTTGCCGTCGGGGCCCGTCGCCCCCACCGTGATCACGCCGGGGCAGGCCGCCGGGGCGAAGCCGCCCGCGTCCACGTCGTCGTTGCCCGCCGCCACCACGACGATGGCGCCCGCCTGCGCGATGGCCCCGAACACGTCCTGCTCGGCCTGGCTGCACGCGCGCTTGCCGCCCAGGCTGAGGTTGAGGACCTTCGCCGGGTTGGGGTTGGCGGGCAGGCCCTCGATCTGGCCGCCCGCCGCCCAGTAGGTGCCGATCAGGATGTCGTCGAGGGTGCCGCCCCCCGAGGTGCCCAGCACGCGGATCGGCAAGATCTTCGCGCCCCAGCTCACGCCCGAGATCCCGGCGCCGTTGTTGCTCGCGGCGGCGATGGTCCCCGCCACGTGCGAGCCGTGGTACCCGGTGTCCCCGCCCTCGTCGGTGGGGTCGAGGTCGGCCCCGTCGCCGTCCCCGGAGTCCTGCACGTCCTGCACCATGTCGAGGCCCGGCAGGATGCGGCCCGCGAGGTCGGGGTGGTTGACAATTCCCGTGTCCACCACCGCCACGGTGACCGCCTTGCCGGTGGTTTGATCCCACGCCGCCGGGAGCCGCATCGCCTGCGCGTCCCACTGGAGCGGGAAGTAGGTGTCGTTGGGGGTGCGCAGGGCGTGCATGTGGTAGTTGGGCTGCGCGTACTCCACGTCCGCGCGGGCCGCCAGCCCCCGGAGGACGGCCTGTGCGTCCACCCCCGCCCCCGCGCTCACCCGGTACAGCCCCAGGCCGGGCAGCCCCAGCGAACGCTCCAGCCGCAGCGAGGTGTCCCCCACCCGCAGGGTGGCGAGGGCCTGCGCGCTCAGGGTCCCGCGCCGCCGCACGATGAATTCCCCGGGAATGGAGCCGTCGGCGGCCACCCCGCGCGCCTCCCGCTTGGCCTGCACCGCCGCCGGGTCCGTCCACCACGAGCGCGAGTCGGCCCACCCGGAGGAGTCCGCCGCGGAGGCCGCCCCCGTCCGCGCCGACGAGCCGATGGCCCCCGGCGGCGAGATGATGCCCGAGACCGAGCTGACCGCCTGGTTGGGCGTCCCGCCGCCCCCACCCCCGCACGCCGAGAGAAGGACGGTCAGGCCAAGTACCGGGACTGCCTTGAGATTCACACGCATCTGGACTTCCTTTCGGGAGGAACGGGACGGAGCGGCGACATGGACCAGAAATGAGAGATTCTTAACGGTTACCTTGACACACCGACTCCCCGATTTCCATCTCCGGGGCCGGGTCGCCGAGGTTTTCCCCGAAGCGCAGGACGGGGGCGCCGTCCTCCAGGCGCTCGAAGGCCGCCTGTACCCCGTCGAGGGAACCCTGCCGGAACCTCACCCGCCCGCTCGCGGCGGCGTAGGTGTACGACCCGCCCCCCGGATAGGAGGCGGCCACGTAGGTGTTGCCCGCCCCCAGCGTGACGGTGCCGAGGACGCTGGGAACGTAGGTGGGCAGGCCGCCGTTCAGGGTCAGGAGCAGGCAGGAGTACGCGCCCGTCGGGGGTCCGTCCGGTGTGGGCTGGGAGGGTGTGGAGCCGCCGGGCGTGGGCGACCCGCACCCGGCGAGGAGGGCGGCGAGGGGCAGGCAGAGGGCGAGGAGGGAGGCGCGGGCCCTCACTCACACTCCAGGTTGACGTTGCCCTGCGCGTTGTTCTCGTAGGTCATGCCGGGGCCGATGTCCACGGTGGCGTAGGCGTTCCCGAAGTCGATGCTGTCCAGGCACACGCCCCAGCCGCTGCTCCCGGCGAGGTGGCTGTCGGAGATGTTAAGAGAAGAGCCGTTGCCGACGTACACGTTGGCGCCCTTGCCCCCGCCGCCGGAGAGCACGCGGACATGCTTCATCACATTCTCGTCGTAGCGCGAGTAGAAGAAATCGATCCCGTCCCAGGAGCCCCGCTCGGCCTGCTCGCCGCGGAACACGATGGGCGCCTGCGGGGTGCCGACCGCCCGCAGCGCCCCGCCGTGGACGTTGAAGGTGGCCCCCGCCTCCATCACCACCTCGACGCCCGGCTCGACCGTGAGCAGGCCGCCCTTGAAGTACAGGGCGATGCTCACGTAGTAGGGGATGTTGAGCTTGTGCCAGGTCGTGTCGTCGTACACGTCGTCCCAGTCGACCTTCACGTAGGGCACGCCGTTGGGTAGGCCTCGGCTCTGGCCCAGGTAGTCGCTGCCCGCGTCGAGCACGCTCGTCTGCTGGGCACTCACCCGCAGGCCGAAGCCCACGTTGTCGTAAAAGACGTTGTTCGCGAATTCGCTGATGTAGAGCCGGTTGACGCCGCTGATCGTCATGCCGTTGGCGTAGCTGCCGGAGACGGTGTTGTTCCGGAAGGCCAGCGTGCCGTCGATTCCGCTCACGGCGGCGTAGTTCTTGAGGTAGCCCGTCTGCCCGGCGCTCTCGATGTCGGTGTACTCGATGCGGCTGGGGCGCGCGCCGTTGAAGGAGAGGCCGTCCCAGTACCCCTTGGTCTTGTTCAGGCCCTCCAGCCGGATGCGCGCGGTCGGGGTGCCCACCGCCTCCAGCATTCCCCCGTCGGAGATGTACATCTCGGCGTCCTGCCCGAACCGGATCACGGTGCCCGGGTCGATCTTCAGCGCCGAGGTCACGTTGATGTACCCCTGGATCAGGTAGTCGCAGGCGGCGGACGTGTTCTCGAGGCGGGTCGGGACCGGCACGTTCAGGGGCGAGATCGTCTTGGCACAGGCTCCCGGCGTGGGCGTCGGCGCCGGGCTGGGTGCGGGTGACGGGCTGGGTGCCGGGCCCGGGGCGGGCGTCGGGTCGGGGCTCGGCGTGGGGGTGCCTCCGCCGGAAGGCCCCCCACCGCAGGCGGTCAGCACCAGTGTGAGCAGGGCCAGGCGTTGTAAGGGTACGGCCATCATTCCTCCCTCGGCGCCTCACCGCCCGCGCCATCCGCGCGTCCTGCGTCCTCTTCCCAGGCTTCGGCAGGGTGGACCCGCCTTCTCCCAAGCGGACCTTGCGAGGCGAATGGTGGTGGAGGGGGTGGGGCTGGGTTCCAGTGTTATCACCCTTGCCATCCTCCTCACATGTGCCGAAAGTCATGCCCGGCTCCAGGCTCCGCCGAGCCCGGACGATGAAGACGTCAGAACTCTCTGGCGTCTTCAGATGTTCACCCACCCGTGCCCATTCCCTCACGGTGTGATCATCCGGTGGCGTCCGGGGCCGAGGAGGTCACGTCGCTCGCCGACCATAGGCGGGGGATGTCCCTGGTGGCGACGGGGTTGGGGGTGTGGTGGGTGCTGTGGTGGAATTGGAGGTCGTGGACCGCGCCGCGCTGGTGCCGCACGTCCCGTCGTGGTTCAAGGAGCAGTTGCCGCGCGGGCTGCACCCGCTGCCCCGCCCCCGTGGGCACCGGGGGAGGAACGTCAGAGGAAGGGCGTGAGACCGACCTCCTCGGCGGGGACGCTCCGGCCCGTCCGGACCAGCCCGGAGGGGACTTGACGGTCTGACGTCAGACGCGCTCGATCAACAGAACCCAGTCGTTGCCCCGACCGCTCGACGGCGCGGTGAGGGCCCGCTCGCCGCTGTTCGTCAGGGTGTCGATGACGGTCTTGCGCCCCGTCCGGGGATCGAGCCACGACGCGCGGGCCCGTTCGCCCCCCGTCCGGCCTAAGGAGACGGAGACGGTGCCGCCGTCGGGGAGGTAGACCCAGGCGTAGTCCTGCCCCCGCAGCGCCACCACTGGGCGCGACCCGGCAAAGCTCCCCTTCACCAGCGTCTCGTCCGGCACCCGTCCTGCCGCAGGGCGCGACTCCAGCAACCCCTTGAGGTGACCGAGCTGGGCGGCCCCCGGTGCCTGCAACGCCTTTTGCCATGCCTTCTCGCCGTCGTAGACGTCGAAGCCCCAGATCACCCGGTGCCCGTAGCTGTGCCCCGCCGCACCCGCGAAGACGCTCCAGTACGCCACGTTGCGCACGTCGGCGTCGTCGGCGAAGCCTTTGTTCTTGTCGTGGCAGATGGCGTGCTGCTCGTAGACCGGCTCGGCGTTGATCACCGGCTTGATCGGCGTGCGCTGGTAGGTTTCGAGCAGCTTGCGGGCTTCCTGCTGGTCGCGGCAGTGGCCGGTCTGCCACAGGTTGAAGTCGAGCCACGCCTCGGTGTGGAAATAGTTGGCCGACGTCTGGCCGCCGCGCGGATGGTAGGTGATCAGGGCCTGGCCGCGTCCCCCCACCCCGGCCTCGATCCCGGCGGCCATCGCGCGCCAGACCGCCCGCTGTTCTTCCGTCTCCGGATTGCGGTCGCCGCCGAGCACCCAGATGATCGGCTTGCCCCGGTAGCGCCGGGCGAGCCAGGTGCCGTAGGAGCGGGCGCTGGCCTGGCTGAAGATGGGCTCCTCGCTGACGTACTTGCCCCAGGCGGGGAGCAGGGCGACGGTGAGGCCGAGCGAGGCGGCCTCGTCGATCACGTAATCGACATGATCCCAGTAGTCGTACTCGCCCGCCGAGCCGGGGTTGTTGCCAGGGGTGGTGAGCGGACGCGAGGGGTCCCTGCCGACGAGGGGGAGGTCACCCTGGGCGTTGGGCTTGGTCAGGCCGTCGAGTTCGGCGAGGGCGACGGTCTGGATGACGGTGAAGCCCTGGCGGGCGCGGGTCTGGAGGTAGTGGCGGGCGTCGTCGCGGTTCAGGCGGTGGAAGAGTTCCCAGCCGGTGTCGGCCCAGTACAGGAAGGGCTGGCCGTCGGCGGACTGCAAGCGCCGTCCGTCTCCCGACACGCTCAGGCGGGTCCCGGCGGTCGTGCGGGCCGTGCCCTGGGCGGCGCGCGGCTGGGCCGGAATCAGGGTGAGGTGGTCGATGACGGCGTTGCGGTCCTCGCCCGCCCGGCTGCCGAGGGCGTCGTTGGTGAACTCGACCTCCAGGGTCTGCCCGGGAGCCAGGGTGGCGGTGCCGAGGTCGTAGGCGGCGTAGCTCTTCGAGGCGAGGGTGGCGCCGCCGAGCCGGGTGCCCTGACGGTGGAGCGCGACGACGGGCCAGCCCTGGTACTCGTCGCCGCGGGCGGTCAGGCGCAGGGTGTAGGCCCCGGCGGGCAGGGTGGCGGGCAGGACGAACCGGGCGCGGTGGCTCGCCGACCACAGCCCCACCGCCCGCCCCTGGGAGGCGCCGGAGTCGTTCACGACGCCTCCGCCCGCCGTGGGCTCCAGGGTGACCTGGCCGGAGGACGTGGGCGCCTGAGTGAGTCCCGGGACGCGGCGCAGGGCGTCGTCCCACGCGCGGGCGAGCTTGGCATACCCCCCGGCGTTCGGGTGCACCCCGTCGGCGAGGTCGGCGAGGGTCAGCGCCGCCCCCACGTTCACAAAGGTGACCCGCCTGCCCTGATCGGCCCGCGTTTTGACCAGCCCGGGGATGGCCGCGTTGTACTGCCTCACCCGGCGGTTTTCCTCGGAGTTCTGTAAGGGCGGCAGGGAGGAGACCAGGACCTGCGTGTTCGGGCGCCGGGCGCCGATCTGGTCGAGCAGACGGCCCAGCCGCGCCGGGGCCTGGCCCAGGTCGCGGTTCTGGATGACGTCGTTCGTGCCGATCATCAAGAGGATGACGTCGGGCTGGGCGCGGTCGAGCCAGCCGTCTATCCGCGCCGAAAGCTCGTCGATGCGCCAGCCCGAGTGGCCCTCGTGGTCGCGGTCGGCCAGGGTGCCGGGGCCGTTTTGCAGCGAGCCGACGAAATTCACCCCGGGTGCGCGCGCCGAGAGTCGGCCCAGCAGCTCGATGCGGTAGCCCCCCGGAACGTTGTACCCGTCGGTGATCGAGTCGCCCAGCGGCATGACCCTCGGCGCGCGGGCGGGGGCGGAAGGGCCGGGGGCCGCCTGCGCCAGGGTCGCCGTCCTCTCCCCGGGCTCGGCGCACCCGGCGGACAGCAGCCCCAGCGTGAGGACGGCGGCGACGGTCATGGGGTTGGGTCTCGGAAGACGGGGTGGGGTCAGCATCGGGGCTCTCCTTGGAAGGGCGGGGGAGGCGGGGCACGTCCGGCCCCCTTCCTCCTGTCCGGGCGGTGTTCCGGCGCGGGCACGCCTGCCAGGCAGCGTGGGTCTGAGAACGGAGGTACCACGGGCGCGTGACCTCGCCCTGACCGCCCGGCCTCCGAGCGCCACGCGCGGGTGCTCGGGGAAGACGGGAAGGGGAGGGTGGGGACCACGCACATCTGCACCTCGGGAAGTGCCGTGATCACCGGAGAACCGCGCCGGGCTGACCCGGGTGCGGTGGTGGGGCCGCTGCCTCGCAGCGCCGAAATCTCCAGTTATCGTCGGGGGCGTCACTCAAACGGGACGCCGCACCCGCGGCCCGCCCAGTATGCGGGAGAGCGGGGCCGGAAGCAAGTCGGGGCGGTGGGGCAGGGGAGACCCGGCCCGGGGGAGCGCTGGAGCAGGTGCCCGGACGGCACGAAGAGGGCGGCGCGGGCATCGGCTTTCACCGATGTCCACGCCGCCCTCCAGCCCGCTCGGCGGGGTGCGCGGGGGCCGACCCCACGCGGGGAAAAGGGTCAGAGGCCGCGCAGGGCGTTCATCCAGACGTTCGCCAGCTTGCTGTAGCCCGCCGCGTTGGGGTGCACGCCGTCCGCGAGGTCTGAGAGCGTGAGCTGCGGGTACGCGTCCACGAAGCGGACCTTCCTGCCCGCCGCGGCGCGGGTCTGGACCAGGTTCGGGATCGCGGCGTTGTAGGTCCGCGCCCGGTTGTTGCGGGTCGCGTCGCTCATGGGCGGGATGGACGCGACGAGGACGGTGGCGGCGGGGCGGCGGGCGTTGATCTTGTCGAGCAGGGCGCCCAACCGGGCCGGGGCCCTGGCCACGTCGTAGTTCTGGATCATGTCGTTCGTGCCGATCATCAGGAGGATGACCTCCGGCTGGTAGGCGTCCACCCAGCCGTCCACCCGCGCCGAGATCTCGTCGATGCGCCAGCCCGAGTGGCCCTCGTGGTCGCGGTCGGTGAGGTTGCCGTTTCGCAGCGAGCCCACGAAGTCGGTGGAGAGAGCCGCCGCCGTGAGCTTCTGGAACAGCTCGGGCCGGTAGCCCCCGGGGATGTTGTACCCGTCGGTGATCGAGTCGCCCAGCGGCATCACGCGGCGGGTGACGGTGGGGGCGGGCGCCGCCACGGGGGCCACTGGCGCCGTCTCGGTCGTGCCGACGGTCGTGAGGCGCCAGCGCTGCGCGCAGGTGTTGTTGTCGGTGTAGATCTGGACCTGCGCCCCGTCGAGGCTGGACGCGCCGCGCACGTCGAGCCGCATCCCCTGGGCGTGCCTCGGGATCAGCTCGTAGGTGCCGTTGCCCTGGTCCTCGAACCGCCAGTGCTGGTTCAGGCTCCCGGTCCAGCTCCACTGCCCGGCGTTCGTGCTGTTTGCGCTGCCCGCGCCCAGCACGTCGAGCGCCTTGCCGCTGTGCCGCGCCGTGAGCCGGACGTACCCGGCGTCGGTGCCCGTGACGGTCCATTGCTGACTCATCGCTCCGCTGGGGGTCCGCTGCACCGCCAGGGCCCCGTCCTGCTGAGAGGCGCCGGAGATGTCAAGCGCCTTGCCCGAGCAGACGTTCGTCAGCGTGTAGGTCTGCCCGGAGTCGGGCAGGGCGAGCGAGCCGAGCACGGGCGCCGCGTCCCCCGGGGCCGCCCGCGCGGCGGGGGCCTGCTGGCCGTTACACGCCGCGAGCAGCAGGGTCAGCCCGAGGGCGGCGGGCGCGGCGGTGAGGCGGGACGTGTGGAAAAGGTGCGGCATGGGGTCTCCTTGGTCGAGGTGGGGTGAGAGGTCTTCGGTGGGTGGGCTGGGCGCCCCGGAGCGGTGCTCACTTCAGGACGAGCCCTCCGTCCTGGCCGCGCCTGCTCAGCGGCGGGGCGAGGCTGCGGGCCTCTCGGTCGGCGGGGCCGCCGACAACGCCGCGCGCGCCGGTCCGAGGGTCAGGCCGCGCGGCGTTCATACCGGCCCCGGCCACGCGGCCACGCCTCCTCCAGCGGGAGGAGCGGGTCGGGTGAGAGGACAGGGGCGAGGCGGAACTTCATCCTTGGGTAAGGTAAGGGTCCGGTCAGAAATGTGTTATGTAAAACCTCTCAACGTTTCGGAAATGGGGGAGGGTGGGGGAGTGCGGAGCCTGGCCCTGCTGCGGCCCGACCGGGCAAGGGTGCAGGAGTCGGCCCGGCGTGCCGCGACCCTGGACACGACGGGAACGCTCACGCTGCCTGCCCTCCACCTGTCGGTGGGGCAGGGCGTTTCCGTGGTCTGTGACCTGTTCAGGGAGGACCGCCCAAGCCTGGTGACGGACCAGCCGATGGATCACACCGAGGCGGTCTTCGGGCGGTTTCCTCCCCTGCACACCCTGGAGGCGGAGGCGCCGGGGTTCCGGCACGGCGAAAGCGCGGTGCAGCTCGTCCAGGCGGCCTGCGGGCGGGGGAGACGACGCTTTTTGCCTAGACTGCCCCCATGCTCGGCACCATCGACCGCGCGGGGCGGGTGCTCGGCCTGTTCACGCCCGGAGCGGCCCGAGTGGGGCGTGAGCGAGGTCGCATGCGCCCTGGGGCTGAGCAAGACCCGCGCGCACGCCCTGCTGAGCAGCCTCGCCCACGTCGGCCTGTTGCACCGGATGCAGACCGGGCGCTACCGCCTGGGCTTTCGCGTCCTCGCTCTGTCGCGGGTGCTGCTCGGGCACACGCCGTGGCGCGAGGTGGCGACGGCAGAAATGCGCGTCCTGGCCTCCCGGGTCGGGGGCCGGGTGGGGCTGGCCGCCTTCGACCGGGTGGACCTCGTGGTCGTGGCCGAGGTGCCCATGGGCGAGCCGCGGGAGGGGGCAGCCCCGCAGGACACCGCCGCGGGGCAGGTCATGCTCGCCCACCGCTCGGCCCGCACCGTGAGGGCCGTGCTCGCCGCCCACGCCGGGGACGAGGGGCCTGCCGCCGAGACGGTCACCGCCACGCTCCGCGCAGTGCGTCAGCAGGGCTTCGCCGCCGTGGGCGAGTCCGGTGGCGGGCGGTGGAGTGTCGCCGCGCCCGTCCGCAACCACACGGGCGAGGTCATCGCGGCCCTGAGCGTGACGGCCCCCGCCCCGCAGTTCGCCCGCGACGGGGAGACCCTGCGCCGGGAGGTGGTGGCCGCCGCCCTCGTCAGCGCCCGCATCGGGGACGACGGCCCGCCGACCCCTCCCCGCCGTCCGGCCAGGCATTCCGAATAATGGAACAGCCCCCTTGCCGTGGGGGCCCGGACCCGGGAAGCTGGGGAGGACCGCCCCAATCCCTTTGCCCCACCGCCAGGAGTTCCTCTTTGACGTTCCTCGCCGCTGGTCCCCTCACCCTGCACGCGCACGTCTCCGGCACCGAGGGCGCGCCCCCGCTCGTCCTCCTCAACCCCATCGGCAGCGATCTGCGCGTGTGGGACGAGGTGGTCCGCGAGCTGGGCAGCTCGTTCCGAACGGTCCAGTATGACCTGCGGGGGCAGGGGCTCTCGGACGCCCCGGAGGGCGAGTACCGGCTGGAGGATCACGTCGCGGACCTCCTCGCCCTGCTGGACGTGCTCGGGCTGGAGCGGGTCTCGCTGGCGGGGTGTTCGCTCGGCGGGCTGGTCGCGCAGGCGTTCGCGCTCGGGCACCCCGGGCGGGTGGAGCGGCTCGCGCTGCTCGACACCCTGCCGCGCGTCGGCACCCCGGAGGGCTGGCAGGAGCGCATGGAGGGGGTGCGGGCCCAAGGGCTCCCGGCGCTCGCCCCCACCCTGATCCGGCGCTGGTTCGCCCCCGCCTTCTTCGAGACGCAGCCCGCCGCCGCGCGCGGGTACACGACGCTTCTCGCCCGCAGCCCCCAGGCCGGATACCTCGGCAGTTGCGCCGCCCTGCGTGACGCCGACCTCACGGACGAGGTTAGGCATCTGCGGCTCCCCACCCTGGTGCTGTGCGGGGAGCACGACGTGAGCACCCCCCCGGAGGAGTGCCGAAAGCTCGCCATGCGGCTAGGAGCCCGCTTCGAGGCCATTGAGGCCGCCGCGCACCTCCCGATGGTGGAGCGGCCCGCCGAGGTCGCCCGGCTGCTGCGCGATTTCCTGGGCGAGGGGACTGCCGCCACCCGGTATGAGCGGGGCATGGCCGTTCGCCGCCGGGTGCTGGGGGACGCGCACGTGGACCGGGCCACGGAGGCCGTCACCGACCTCGACCGCGACTTCCAAAGCTTCATCACCGAGTACGCCTGGGGGGGGCCGTGGTCGCGCGGTCACCTCGACACCCGCACCCGGCACCTCCTCACCCTTGCGGTGCTGACCGCCCTGCCCCGCGAGCACGAGCTGGAGATGCACGTCCGCGCGACGCGGAACACGGGCGTGACCGAGGACGACCTGCGCGAGGTCTTTCTCCACGTCGCCGTGTATGCCGGGGTGCCCGTCGCCAACCGCGCGTTTCAAATCGCCAAACGAGTCCTCTCCGAAAGGAATGGCCCATGACCCAATCGCCGCCGAAACCTCAACAGCCGGGCAGCGTCCACGCGCCCCACCTGTTCCCGCCCTACACGAGCAGCGTGAAGCGGGCGCCCCACGAACTGCTGATCCCGCTCCCCGCCGCCCTGGAGAACCTGCATGGCCCGGTCTTCGGCTCTGGCCGCCTGCGCCCGGACGACCACGACACCACCCGGAACGCGCGGGTGAATGGCGAGCCGCTGGGGGAGCGCGTCATCGTGCGCGGGCGGCTTCTCGACTCCTCCGGGCGGCCCGTGCGCGGCGCCCTGATCGAGACGTGGCAGGCGAATGCCGCCGGGCGGTACGTCCACGCGCGGGACACGCACGACGCGCCGCTCGACCCCAACTTCACGGGCACGGCGCGGATGCTCACCGACGAGCGCGGCGAGTACGAGCTGATCTCCATCAAGCCCGGCGCGTACCCCTGGGGCAACCACCCCAACGCCTGGCGCCCGGCACACATCCACTTCAGCGTGTTCGGCACGGGCTTCACCCAGCGGCTGGTGAGCCAGATGTATTTCCCCGGCGATCCCCTCCTCGCCTACGACCCGATCTACGGGAGCATCCCCGACGAGAAGGGACGGCAACGGCTGATCAGCCGCTTCGACCTGAACCTCACCCAGCCGAACTGGGCGCTGGGCTACCGCTTCGACATCGTGCTCGGCGGAAGCGCCCAGACTCCCTTCGAGGAGCCCGACCATGACCACTGAGCCGCGCGCGCCCCTCCTCCCGGAGGACTCCAACGTCCCCGCGGAGGCGTTCGGTCCTTCGCCGAGCCAGACGGTCGGACCGTACTTCCACCAGGGCCTCGTGAGTTTCCAGGGCCTGACGGGGCTTCTGGGCGACCGGACGGTCGAGGCGGGCAGCGACGTTCCCGGCGAGCGCATCACCCTCACGGGCCGGGTGCTCGACGGCGACGGCCAGCCCATCGAGGACGCCCTGATCGAGGTCTGGCAGGCGGACGCAGGCGGCCAGTACGCCGACCGCGCCGACGCCCCCTTCACCGGGTACAGCCGCGCCCACACCCGCACCCCGGGCCACATCCTCCGCATCCACACGGTCAAGCCGGGCTCGGCGGGTCCCGGCCTCGCCCCGCGCCTGAACGTGTGGCTGGGGATGCGCGGGTTGCTGACCCACCTGATCACGGTGGTCTACTTCGAGGACGAGGACAACGCCTCCGACCCCCTCCTCGCCCTCGTGCCCGCGCACCGCCGCCTCACCCTGATCGCCCGGCGGGAGGAGACGCCGGACGGCCCCGTGTACCGCCTCGACTTCCGGATGCAGGGCGAGGGCGAGACGGTCTTCTTCGCCCCGTGAGGTCCGTAAGGTGCCCCTGACCCCCGCTGACTCGGCCCTCTTCGGCGCGCTCTTCTCGCAGCCGGAGGTGGCCGCGCTCTTCACCGACGAGGCGTACGTCCGGCGCCTGCTGGAGGTAGAGGGGGCACTCGCCACCGTGCAGGGCAGGTTGGGCGTCATCCCCGGGGACTCGGCGCAGGCCATCGCGGCGCTGACCCGGACCTTCACCCCGGACCTGGGGGCGCTGCGGGAGGGGCTGCTCGCTGACGGTGTGCCGGTGAGCGCCTTGCTCGCCCAGCTTCGCCCGGCCCTGCCCCCCGCCGCGCGGGACCACCTGCACTTCGGCGCGACCACCCAGGACATCGTGGACACGGCCTTCGTGCTCGCCGCGCGGGAGGCGCTGGGCGTGCTGCGCCGCGACCTGCTCGCCGTGGGCGACCGCCTCGCGGACCTCGCCCGGGAGCACGCGGGGACCCTGATGCCGGGCCGCACCCACTCGCAGCAGGCGCTGCCGATTACCTTCGGGCTCAAGGCCGCCGGGTGGCTGACCCCCCTCGCGCGGCACCTCCACCGCCTGCGGGAGCTGGAGGGGCGGCTCTACGTTGTCAGCCTCGGGGGCGCCGCCGGGACCCTCGCCGCCCTGGGGGAGCGCGGCCTGGAGGTGGAGGGGGCGCTCGCCGCCGACCTCGGGCTGGCCGTGCCCCCGACGCCCTGGCACACGGCGCGGGATACCGTCCTCGAACTCGCCGCGTGGCTCGCGGGGGCCTCCACCAGCCTGGGCAAGCTCGCCCAGGACGTGATCCTCCTCGCCCAGAGCGAGGTCGGCGAGGTGCGCGAGGGGGGCGGGGGCGGCGGGTCGAGCACCATGCCGCAGAAGCAGAATCCCATCACCTCGGAGGCGATCCTGGCGGCGGCGAGCACGAACGCCGGGCTGCTCGCCGCCGTCGCCCGGAGCGGCGTGCAGGAGCACGAGCGCGGCACCCACGGCTGGCAGGTCGAGTGGCTCACCGTCCCGCAGATGCTCGGCCTGACCGGCGCCGCCCTCGCCCACACCCGGCGCCTGCTGGACGGCCTGGACGCGCAGGTGGAGCGGATGGCCCGCAACGTCACGGCCTCGCACGGCCTGATGCTCGCCGAGGCGCTGAGCTTCGCCCTCGTCCCCATCCTGCCGAAGGAGGAGGCCAGGGCCCTGATCCGGGAGGCCGTGCCGCGGGCGCTCGCCGGGGAGGGGCACCTCGTCGGGCTCGTCCGGGAGCGCCTGGGGCCGCGGGGCGACGGGGTGGACTGGGCGTCCCTGACGGAGGAACGGACGCTGGGCGCCGCGCCGACCCTGATCGAGCGGGCCATCGGGCATTATCAGGAGGCCAGAAGTCTTCCACCCCCCACCGCCGGAGGAGCCCCCCCTCCGCCCCCAAAGGACGCCCCATGACCCAGACTCCCCTCCAAGACCGCGACGTGGTGATCGTCTCCGCCGTGAGAACGCCCGTCGGCGCCATCCGTGGCTCGCTCTCCGCCGTCCGCCCCGACGACCTCGCCGCCCTGGTGATCCGGGAGGCCGTCGCCCGCGCGGGCGTTCCCGCCGAACACGTCGAGGAGGTCATCCTCGGCTGCGCCAACCAGGCGGGCGAGGACAACCGTAACGTGGCGCGCATGGCCGCCCTCCTCGCCGGGCTGCCCGAGACGGTGGCAGGCCTGACCGTCAACCGCCTGTGCGCCTCCGGCCTCTCGGCGGTCAACACCGCCGCCCGCGCCATCCGCAACGGCGACGGCGACGTCTACATCGCCGGAGGGGTCGAGAGCATGACCCGCGCGCCCCTCACCATGCCCAAGGGCGCCCAGCCCTTCGCCAACGGCAACGTGACCGTCTACGACACGACGCTGGGCTGGCGCTACCCCAACCCCGCGATGGAGGCGATGTTCCCCCTGGAAGCGATGGGCGAGACCGCGGAGAACATCGTCGAGCGCAGCCGGGAGGGCACCTACGCGGGCGGCGAGATCACCCGCGAGGACCAGGACGCCTTCGCGCTGGAGAGCCAGCGGCGGACGGTCTGCGCGCTGGGCGAGGGCCGTTTCAGGGACCAGATCGTCCCCGTCGAGATCAAGGGCCGCAAGGGCGCGACCCTCTTCGACACGGACGAGCACCCGCGTTACAAGCGCGAGGGGGACACCTTCACGCTGGCGACGGACGAGGCCACGCTCGCCGGACTCAAGCCCGCCTTCCGCAAGGGCGGCACGGTGACGGCGGGGAACGCCTCGGGCCTGAACGACGGCGCGGCGGCCCTCGTCCTGATGAGCGCCGCGAAGGCCCGCGAACTCGGCGTGACGCCCCTCGCCCGCTGGGTGGGCGCGGCGTCGGCGGGGGTGGACCCGCGCGTGATGGGCCTGGGGCCGATCCCCGCCACCCGCAAGCTGATGGAACGGCTGGGCATGGACGTGGCGGACGTGGACCTCGTGGAGCTGAACGAGGCCTTCGCTGCCCAGTCCCTCGCCTGCATCCGCGAGTTGGGGCTGGATCAGAGCAAGGTGAACGTCAACGGCGGCGCCATCGCCCTCGGTCACCCGCTGGGGATGAGCGGGGCGCGGCTCATCGTGGCGCTCACCCACGAACTCGCGCGGCGCGGGGCCAGGACTGGGCTCGCCACCCTCTGCGTCGGCGTCGGGCAGGGGGAGGCGGCGCTGATCGAGCGGGTGGAGGCGTGAAGCGCGTTCCCGTCATCACGGCCCAGGAGGCCGCCGCGATGGTGCGGAGCGGCCAGACCCTCCTCGTCGGCGGCTTCGGCATGACCGGAAACCCGGTCCACCTCACCCACGCGCTCGCCGAACTCCCCACGAACGACCTCACCTACGTCGCCAACAACGTCTCCGAGCCGGGACTGGGGGGTGGGCGGCTGCTCAGAAACGGGCAACTCAGGAAGGCCGTCGGCTCCTACTTCACCTCCAACCCGGAGGCGGTCAAGGCGTACCAGGCCGGGAAGCTGGAAGTCCAACTCCTGCCGCAGGGAACGCTGGCCGAGGCCGTGCGGGCGGGCGGGGCGGGGCTGGGCGGCTTCTACACCCCCACCGCCGCCGGAACCGTGATCGCCGAGGGGGCCGACGTGCGGGTGCTGAACGGGCGGGAGATGGTCTTCGTGCCCGGTATCCGGGGCGACGTGGCCTTTATCCGGGCGTGGCGGGCCGACACGGCAGGCAACCTCCAGTACCGCCTCACCGAGCAGAACTTCAACCGGGCGATGGCGACCGCCGCCGACCTCGTGATCGCCGAGGTCGAGGAGATCGTGGAGGTCGGGGAGATCGACCCCGAGCACGTCCACACGCCGGGCCTGTACGTGGATTATCTGGTGGAAGCGAAGCTCAGCCTGGACGACCTCGGAAGCAGCGCGGACGTGAAGGGCGGCGCCAAGAAGGTGGACGAGGCGCGGATGCACATGGCCCGCCGCGCGTTGAAAGAACTCCACCCCGGCGACGTGGTGAACCTCGGCATCGGCATTCCCACCCTCGTCGCCGACCTGATCACGCCGGGGCACGGGGTCAACCTCCACACCGAGAACGGGATGCTGGGCGTCGGCCCTGCCCCCGAGGACGGCGGCGCGATGGAGTACCCGGTGAACGCGGGCAAGATTCCGGTGACGGCCCTGCCCGGCGCGAGCTACTTCGACTCCGCCGACTCCTTCGGGATGATCCGCGGCGGGCACGTGGACGTGGCGGTGATGGGCGGCCTTCAGGTGGACGAGGCCGGGAATCTGGCGAACTGGGCAGTTCCGGGCAAACCCCTCCTCGGCGTGGGCGGCGCGATGGACCTGGCGAGCGGGGCGCGGCGCCTGATCGTCACCATGACGCACACGGACCCGGATGGCACGCCGAAGATCGTCCCCGAATGCACGCTGCCCCTCACGTCGCGCGGCAGCGTGGACATGGTGATCACCGACAAGGCCGTCTTCGAGTTCCTGGACGGTGGGCTCACCCTGACCGAACTCATGCCGGGCGCGACCCTGGAGGAGGTGCGCGCCTCGACCGGGGCCAGTTTCCGCGAGCGGCTGACCGAGAGCACGGGGGTCTAGAGCCGGGCGGGGAGAGGATGCGGAGGCTGGGGCTTCCGCGTTTTTCATTCCTGTTAGGAACATTCGACGACCGCGCAGCAGGGGACGACGGAGGCCCTTTCACGACCTCCTTCCGCGGCACTGCGCATAGACAGTTCGTGTTTTCGCGCTCGGGCGAAGCTCTCCGGGTGCCGGGCCTGACCGTCAGGCCCCCGTAGATGGAGCGGCGATACGAAACAGTTCGGTGAAGCGTGTCAGCAGTTCCTCAGGACCCTTCACGCGCACGCTTCCCTTGTCGAGGGCCTCCGCTGGCGAGAGTTCACCGGCCATCAGTGACCTCAGTTCCGGTCCCGCCTCGATCAGCAGGTCCGCGTCCGGGAGCGGTCCTCGCCCCACCTCCAGGGTGCCGTAGTCGATCTTGGCGTGCAGGGTTATGTCCCCAAGACGAAGTTCGTAGCTGGCGCGTAGCTTCTGTGCAGCCTGTGGGTGGAAGGTCGTGCGGAGCGCCATCGCCACCGAGTCGGTCGTCACGATCTCGTGTTCACGCGGTTCCCCGAGGTGCTGCGCGCCCCACCGCCCAAGCGCGAGAACGATGTCGTCGAGTTCCCGGCCCCGTGGGGTGAGGTCGTACACGAAGGACTTCTCGGGCCGCGGGAGAAGGCGGCGCTCGATCAGGCCCGCCGCTTCCAGCTCCTTGAGGCGGTCGGTCAGGACGTTGGTAGGAATGCGGGGAAGGCCCTGGCGCAATTCAGTGAATCGTTTGGGACCGACCAGGAGGTCTCGAATGATCAGGAGCGCCCAGCGTTCACCGACGAGTTCAAGGGCCCGGCTGAAGCCGCAGTACTGCCCGTAGGAGCGCGTGGTCATGCCTCAGCGTAGTCCGAGCTTGACAGGCAAATTGTAATTGTATATAACAAGCTTAGTTCGTAAAAACAAGTAAGTGGAGGTTCCTATGATCCCGAGCACGGTCAGCGCCCATGCCTCCGCCGTCCTCCCCGTGCAGCGCCGCCGACCTCCGTTCGCCACCGCATTCGTCGCGGCCGCCCTGTCCCTTCTCGCTCCGTCGCACGCACTTGCCCAGGGGGGAGTTCCTGCTACCCCCATGAAAGGAAGTCCCATGAACACCACTCCCGGTCGGTACGCGCAGGTGAACGGATTGAGCCTGTACCACGAGGTTTACGGCCAGGGCCAGCCGGTCGTGCTCCTCCACGGCGGCCTCGGCGCGACCGGCATGTTCGGCGAGGTGCTGCCCCTCCTCGCGCGGGGGCATCAGGTCATTGCGGTCGATCTGCAAGCCCACGGGCGCACCGCCGACATCGACCGTCCCCTCTCTTATGAGGCAATGGCCGACGACGTGGCTACCCTGATCAGGCAGCTCGGGTTGAAGAACGCGGATGTGATGGGCTACTCCCTGGGTGGTGGTGTCGCCCTTCAGACGGCCATCCGGCACCCTGGGGTGGTCCGGAAACTGGTGCTGGTCTCCACGCCCTTTCGGCGCGACGGCTGGTACCCCGAGATTCTGGCCGGGCAGGCGCAGATGGCGCACGCGGCTGAGCCGATGAAGCAGACACCGATGTACCAGACGTACGCCAGCCTTGCGCCCAGGCCGCAGGACTGGCCGGTGTTGCTGACCAAATTGAGCGCCCTGCTGACCCAGGACTACGACTGGTCGCAGGCACTCACGAACGTCAAGGTGCCCACCCTGCTCGTGGCGGGGGACGGGGACGCCGTGCGTACGGCCCATACCACCGACATGTTCGGGCGACTCGGCGGCGGCCAGCAGGACGCGGGCTGGGACGGCTCGGGGTACGGGGACGCACGTCTAGCCATCCTGCCCGGCCTCACGCACTACACCATCTTCTCCTCGCCCCTTCTCGCCGCGACCGTCACACCTTTCCTCGACACCCCGCTGCCCTCTGCCCGCTGAGGGAATGAAGCGAGCATGCTGCACAAAAGGCCCGTCTTGTACGGGCTTTTTCCTTGGCATAGCCGGGTTGCTCACTCTTTCTGATGGGCCCCGCCCCAGGCCGGATGCCCCGCCGTGCCTCAGTCCAGCGGCAGCCCCACGTAGTTCTCCGCCAGCGCCGTGGCGGCGGCCTGCGAGTGCACCACGTAGTCGAGGTCCGCGAGGCGGATGCGGTGCTCGAAGTCGCTCTCGGCGGGGTTGGTGTGCAGCAGGGTGGTCATGTACCAGGAGAAGCGCTCGGCCTTCCAGATGCGGCGCAGGCAGGTGTCGGTGTAGCGCTCCAGCTCCCCCGCCTGGCCCGTGCGGTAGAAGCACTCCAGGCCCCGCGACAGGTACACGGCGTCCGCCACCGCGAGGTTGAGCCCCTTCGCCCCGGTCGGCGGCACGATGTGGGCGGCGTCCCCGGCGATGAAGAGCCGCCCGTGCTGCATCCGGTCGCACACGAAGGAGCGCATCCCGATCACGCCCTTCTGGAAGATGCGGCCTTCCGTCAGCGTCCAGCCGTCCACCGTCTCCAGCCTGCGGTGCAATTCCGACCAGATCAGCTCGTCCGGGTAATCGGCAGGGTCGTCGGTGGGGCCGCACTGGATGTAGAGGCGCTGGATTTCGGGCGAGCGGGTGCTCAGCAGCGCGAAACCGCGCTCGTGGCGGGCGTAGATCAGTTCGTGGTGCGACCTCGGCGCCTCCACCAGGATGCCCAGCCAGCCGAAGGGGTAGAGGTGCCCGTACTCGGTGCGGCCCTCGATGTGCCGCCGGGCCGTGCCCTGCGAGCCGTCGCACCCGACGAGGAAGTCACAGCGCAACTCGGCGGGCTCGCCCTCACCCGTCGTGTAGGTCAGGCGCGGCTGCTCCGAGGTCAGGTCGTGCAGGGCCACGTCGCGCACGCCGAACTGAATCTCTCCACACTGGGCGAGGCGGGCGGCGATCAGGTCCTTCAGGACCTCGTGCTGGGGGTAGACGGTGACGCGCTTGCCCCCCGTGAGGTCCTCGAAGTCGAGGTGGTGGCTCTCCCCCGCGAAGCGCAGGGTGATGCCGCGGTGGAAGTGGGCCTCGCGCGCCATCCGCTCCCCGAGGCCGAGGTCTTCCATCAGGTCCACGGTCCACTGCTCCAGCACCCCGGCGCGGATGGTGCCCTCCACGTCCTCCCGCGTGCGGCTTTCCAGGATGACGCTCTCGATGCCGTGGCGGTGGAGCAGGTGCGCGAGAAACAGCCCGGCGGGACCGGCGCCGACGATGCCGACCTGGGTGCGGTGGGGTGCCTTGGACATGGGTCTCCTTGCCCGCGCGGGGGGCGGGGGGCCTGGGGGCGTGGGGTTCTTCCGGCGGTGGTGACCCCACTGTGCGCGACCCGGGCGCCGCCCCGCAAGCCACGTATCCGGCTATATTGGAAGCCGCGCGGGGAGGGGACGGTCCCCGGGGAGGAGGGCCATGCTCGGCACGTTCGAGAAAGCCAGGGCCGTGCTCGACCTGTACAGCACCGAGCGCCCGGAGTGGGGGGTCAGCGAGGTGGCCCGGCGGCTGGGGATGCCCACCTCCAGCGCCCACGCCCTGCTGGCCTCGCTCGCGGGGATGGGACTCTTGCACCGCACGCCCGCGGGCCGCTACCGCCTGGGCTTCGGGCTGCTCGCGCTCAGCCAGATTCTGCTGGCGAACACGCCCTGGCGCGAGGTGGCGCAGGAGGAGATGGGGCGGCTCTCCCGGGCCTTCGGCGAGACGCTGAGCCTCGCGGCCCTCGACGGCGGGCAGGTCGTGAGCGTGGCGCGGCTGGAGGGTCGGTTGCCGGAGAGCGTCGGGGAGCCCCGGGTGGGGGCCGTCCTCCCGGCACACGCGAGCGCCTGCGGCAAGGTGCTGCTCGCCCACCGTCCCCCGGAGGTGGTGCGCGCCGTGCTGGAGGACGCGGGCCTGGAGCGCCACACCGAGCGGACCCTCGACACCCCGGAAGCCCTCGACCGCGAGCTGGAGGGGGTGCGCGCGTGCGGATACGCCCGGGAGGTGGAGGAACGCCGCGCCGGAGTCTGCGCGCTGGCCGCCCCCGTCCGCAACCACAACGGCGAGGTGATCGCCGCCCTGGGGTTCAGCCTCCCCGCCGCCCGGTTCGCGGACCGCGAGGCTCAGGTGAGGGACGCGCTCGTGCGGGCCTGCGCCGACATCTCGGCACGCATCGGCTACCACGCCGGGCTCACCGAGGACGGGCCTCTCCTGTGGATGTCGGTGGGAGGACGTGACGAGTTGCGGCCCGCGCCCAGACGCGCGCACACGAAACGCCGCTCGGACACCTGAAGGCTCGTTCGCGTGGGTAATTTGGGGAGTCTCTCACCCACAGCGCAGCACAACCGACGGACCGCCCTGCCCGGATGGTGGACACTGCGCCCATGAGCCGCCTGGTGGTGCATGTGGACATGGACGCCTTCTACGCCTCCATCGAGGTGCGCGACCAACCAGAGTTAGCCGAGAAGCCCGTCGCCGTCATCGTTCCTGGTCGTCGCGGCGTGGTGATGACCGCCAACTACGTCGCCCGGTCCTTCGGCGTCCACAGCGCCCTGCCCGTCCACCTCGCCCGGCGTCGCTGCCCCGGCATCGTCCTGATTCCGCAGCGCATGGATCACTACCGCGCCGTCTCCGCCCAGATTCACGACATCTTCTCCAGATACACCGAGATCATCGAACCCCTGGCGCTGGACGAGGCCTACCTCGACATGACGCAGGAGGGCCGGACGCTCGCCCAGGCCGAGGAAATCGCCCGCGCTATCCAGAGCGACATCCTAGCCGAGACGGGGCTGACCTGTTCCGCCGGGGTATCGGTGAACAAGTTCCTCGCCAAGCACGCCAGCGGGATGAAGAAGCCTGCGGGTTTGACCGTCATTGCTCCCGAGGCGGTGGACGCCCTGCTCGCCAGCCTCCCAGTCGAGGAGTTCTACGGGGTGGGGCCGGTGATCGCGGGCAAGCTCCAGGCGCAGGGCATCCATACGGGGGCGGACTTGCGCGCGCGGTCTCTGGAAGACGTGCGGGCCATCCTGGGCAGTGGCAAACTGGCGCCACGGCTGTACGAGCTGGCGCGGGGGGTGGACGAGCGGCCCGTGGAGGCGCACCGGGAGGCGAAGTCCATCGGGGTGGAGCAGACCTTCGAGCGGGACCTCACGACGCGGGAGGAGGTGCTGGCCCACCTACCCGAGATCACGGCAGCGGTGGAGGCGCGGCTGGCAAAACGGGGGTACTTGGGGCGGACGGTCGTCTTGAAGCTGCGGTATGAGGACGGGACGCGGGTGACACGACACCGCACGCGGGAGGAGCCGTTCTCGAAGGCTGACGAGCTGGAGCAGGCCGCCGCCGAGGTGCTGACCCCGGAGCTGATCCAGGGACACCGGGTGCGGCTCCTCGGCGTCAGCGTCGTCAACCTCTCCCCACGGGCCGCGCCGTGAGGTCCGTGCTCTTCCTCGTCTTCCTGTTCGTGGCGGGCAACGCGCTCTTCCTGAGCTTCGTGATCGTCCGGGCGTTTCTCACGGCGGTCTTCGACCGGCAGGGCAGGCACGGCGCGAGGGTCGGGGTCGCGTCCATGCTCGTCGTCGCGGGGGCGGCGCTCGCCGTGTTCTTCCTCAGCCGCCGGGCCGGTGGCCTCGCCCTCGGTCCCTGAACTCATCACCGGGAGAGGGCAGCCACGGTCAACGCGGTCGCCCGCCGCCCCCGTCCTCACGGCCCAGCGCCGCGTCCCGGTAGAAGCGCTCGATGCCCAGGGCAATCGCCTGCGCGAAGCGTTCGCGGCCCGCGGCGCTCATCAACAGGCGCAGGTTGCCCTTATCCGTCAGGAACGCCGTCTCGACGAGCACGCTGAGTTGGGTGGTGGGCCGGGTCAGCGCGAGGTTCTGGTAATGAACCCCGTCGTTGCCCACGTCGGGCAGGAGGCCCACGAGGCTGCCCTGCAAGGCGTCCGCCAGCGCGCGGGCCTGGGGGTGGTAGTAGTAGACGCCGCTGCCGCGCCTCGTGCGGGGGTCCACCCCGTCCGGCAGGGCGTTGGCGTGGATGCTGACGAGCAGGTCGGCGTTCACGCTCTCGGCGAGGAGCGGGCGGTCGTAGATCGGCACCGTCACGTCGCTCTCGCGGGTCAGAACGACGGTCGCGCCTTTCTCCCGCAGCAATTCGGCCACCCGCAGGGCGATGGGGAGCACCAGCCCCTTCTCTGGCACCCGCAACGGCCCCGCCCCGCCGAACTCGTCGCCCCCGTGCCCCGGGTCGATCACGATGACGCGGCCCCGCAGCGGCGCGCGGGCGTCCAGGGCCGGGACATTCCGGACCCGCAGCACCAGGGTCGTGCCCTCGTAGGTGGCGTCGTAGCCCCAGGGAGCACCCCGCAGGTCCACCCGCACCCGGGCCACGCCGTCACCCTCCTGGGTCCAGCGCACGTCGCGCACCGTGCCCCCCGGGAAGTCGGAGACGATGTAGTCCACGTCCGCCACGCTGTGAAAGAGCCGCAGGTCGAGGCTGGAGACGCCGGGACCCACCCCCTGCTCCACCGTGAAGGGCACCCGCGCGGGGAGGTCGAGGCGCACCTCGGCGTGGGTCGCGCCCGCCTTCACGTCGATCCGGGTGAAGACCGCCCGGGGCAGCGGCGTGCCCTCCGGCCTGAGGGTCAGCGTGCTCTTGGGGGCGTTGAGGGTCAAGGTGCCCGACGCCTGCACCACGTAGGTGTTGCCTTCCTCCCCCACGACGACCGCGAGCGCCCCCGGCCTGGGGAAGACGACGTAATTGCGCCCCGCCCCGTTGCGCCACACGAAGGTGCCCGCCTGCACGCCCCGCCCGGGAATGGTGGCCGTCACCTCCGCCACCCGCGGACCCGTCCCCGTCACGCCGAGTCGGCCCGGACTCTCCGCCGTCGCCGTGGTGCCGTCGCCCGCCGTCAGGGTGAAGGTCACGGGCGCGGGGGTCAGCCGCTCGGGCAGCAGGAAGATCCCCTCGTAGCGGCCCGGCGCGGTCTCGGTCATGGGGAAGGGGCCCAGGTCCCCGACCCGGAAGGTGGCCCGCCCCCCCGCCGTCCCCGTGAAGGCCAGCGGCACGGCCCGCGTCTCCAGGTTCGGGGGCGGGAGGTAGGCGAGGCGGTCCCCTGCGGGAAGCAGGCTCCCGGCCACGATCCGCGCCTCGCCGGTCAGGACCTGCGGCGGCGTGCTCGTCACCCGCAGTTCCTGGCGGGCCGCCGCCGCGCCCTGCCGGGACTCCAGCGCCAGCACGTTCTCGCCGGGCGTCAGGGGCACCCACTCGATGAAGAGCCCGTCGTCCCCGACCTCGACGGGCTGGCCGTTCAGGGTCAGCGCCGCGCCGGGCTTCACGCTGCCCTCCAGCAGCACGTGGTCGTACGGGACGGTGTGCCCGTCCGGCGGGTAGGCCACGAAGATCGGTGCGTCGCTGATGGGTGTCAGGGGTGTGGTCATGGTGGAGGGGGTGGAGGGTGGTGTGACCGTCTGGGCGAGGGCCAGCGTGCCCGCGGAGAGCAGCAGGGCGGGGAGCAGGAAGCGGCGCAGCATGGAGACCTCCTCGGGGATGGTGTGGCCGAGTGTACCAGCCGCCCCCCGGCCCGGCCCCGCGCCTCTCCCGTAGCATGGCGGGATGGGAAGCACAGCGGCCCGGCAGGGAGGGCGACGTGAATAGGTCTGAGTCAATTTCTAGCAGTCCACGCCTCGGCGGGCGGGTCATGCTCGTCACCGGGGCGTCCACCGGCATCGGGCGCTCCATCGCGCGGCTCGCCGCAGAGGAGGGTGCCCGCCTCGTCCTGGCGGATGTCAACACCGAAGGCGGTGAGGAGTTGGCGCGGGAGGTCGCCGGGCAGGGGGGCGAGGTCCTCTTCATGCGCTGCGACGTGTCCGACGCCGAGCAGGTGGGGCGGCTGGTGGAGGAGGCCGTCCGCCACTTCGGGCGCCTGGACGTGCTCGTCAACAATGCGGGAATCGCGGGGAACGCCCTCCCGGCCCATGAACTGAGCGCCGACGACTGGGACCGTGTGATCGCGGTGAACCTGCGCGGCCCTTTCCTGTGCGCGCACTTCGCGCTGCCGCACCTGATGGCGGGCGGGGCGGGGGTGATCGTGAACGTCGCCTCGACCTACGGGCTGGTCGGGGCGCCGCTGGCCCCGGCGTACTGCGCCTCCAAGGGAGGGGTGGTGAACCTCACCCGGCAGCTCGCGGTGGACTACGGGGGGCGGGGCGTGCGTGTGAACGCCGTGTGCCCCGGCTACGTGGACACCGACATGGGGGGCCACCGCGCCCGATTGCCCCCCGCCCAGCGTGAGGCGGCCCAGGCCCGTCGCGGGGCGAACGCCGCGTTGCAGCCCCTGGGCCGCCAGGCCCACGCCGACGAGATCGCCCGCGCCGTCTTGTTCCTCGCCTCGGACGACAGCTCCTTCATGACGGGCTCGGTCGTCACGGTGGATGGGGGCTGCACCGCCACCTTCAACCACGGGCCGGGCTGAGCCCTGCGCCCCCGGGCCGCCGAGGGATCGAGGGGAGGGGCCGCTTCCCGCTGCCGTCAGGGCGGGGCTTGACAAGGCTTGTCACCCTGAGCGAAGGGTCTTCAAGTTTGGGGATGCTTCGCTGGCGCTCTGCTGTGCAGCCCTGTAATTTAGCATGACAACATTTTGATTGTTGCGCCCTGCCATGCAGGAGGTCGCCGAGTGGTGCTCCCTCAGCCGCCGCGCCGCCCTCCCAGCAGGCGCTCGCCCCTGGGGGTCAGCTCGTAGGCGGGGCTGAAGCCGTGCTTGTCGCGGGCGCCCCGGGGCCGCAGGTACCCCTCGCCGACGAGCTTGCGGATCATCAGGCCCTCGAAGCGGCTCCGTGGGCGGTGGTACGGCGCGAGGGCCGCGAGCACGTCCGCCTGACCGACCACCGTGGGCGCCTGCCCCGCGGGCCGGGCCGCCCCCCCTGCCACCATCGCCCGCAGCACCAGCGGCAGCAGTTCGCTCAGGCGGTCGGGCGCCCCCGCGGTTCCCGGCTCGGCGGCGGGTTCCGGGCGGGGACGACCGGAGGGCGGCTTGGAGGACCCGGCCTCCGGGCCCCGGCTCAGGTGGCTGAGGTGCGCGGGCAGCCGTTGTTTCGGGATGCGGGAATGCCCCATGCCCCACCCTAACGCACGGCCCCCACCTTCCCCGTGCTCCTCACCCCGGTCGCCCTCGGCCCGGGGACGTCCTGCGATTTTGAAAGCCTTCGCGGCCCGTGGGCCTCCAGACTGCGTTGCCGTTCCCCGGAGGAGGTCAGGATGGAACCACCCGTCAAGGTCGCCTGGGCGCTGCTCGCGCTCGTTCACCTCTCGCCCGCCGCCGTGCTTCTCAGGCCGGGCCTCGTCCGCGCCCTGTACGGCGTCGACGCGAACGGGTCGCTCGGTGTCCTCGTCACGCACCGCGGGGCCCTGTTCCTCGGGGTCCTCGCCGCGTGCCTCCTCGCCGTGTTCGACCCGGGGGCCCGGCGCGCGGCGAGTCTCGTCGTCCTCATCAGCGTGGTGGGCTTTCTGGCGGTCTACGTTCGCGCGGGCCTTCCCGCGGGGCCGCTGCGCACGGTCGCGCTCGTCGACGCCGTGGCCCTCGTCCCGCTCGCGCTGGTGGTCCTCGCCGCCTGGGGACGCCCCACCGGGTGAGGCGTGGGCCCCCGGCCCGCTCCCCCGGCGCGCTACGCTGGTCCGGGGTCAGGGTGGCCCTCACCCGGCGAGCGGAGCGGTCATGCCCGAGCAGCACCTCCACCTCCAACCCTTGGCGTCCGGGGCGCGCATCTGCGTCTCGGGCACGCGCGCGGCGTACTTCGGCCCGGGGCTGCGCCTGTCGCCCCACCGCAACGCCACGGCGACGCTGGTCCTCTCGCCGCGGGAGCCGTTCGACCTCGAACGCCTCGGTCCGGACGCGCCCGGGCCCCGCGTCGCCAGGTCGCGTGCCGCGCTCATCCCGCCCGGCGCGCGGCACCACCTGCGGGCCGCCGGGCCGCTGGCGTTCGTCTACCTCGACCCCCTGAGCGACGACTTCGCGCGCCTGGGCGCCCTGGACGTGGGCGCCGCGGCCACGCGCCTGCGGTCCGGCCAGGGGGACGCGTGGTGGGCCTGGAACGTCGATGAGCTGTGCGCCCACCTCGGGGTTCCGGCCCGGGGCGCGCCGGACGAGCGGATCGCCCGGGTCGTGCGGCGCGTGGACGGGTGGCCGCAGACCTTCCCCCACCTGCGAGACGCGGCGGACCTCGCCGGACTGTCGCCGGCGCACTTCGGCGAGTGGTTTCGGCGGTCGGTCGGGGTGCCGTTCCGGCGCTACCGCCTGTGGCGGCGGATGGCGGTCGTCTTGCGCGTCGTGTCGGCGGGCGGCACGCTCACGGCGGCGGCCTTCGAGGCGGGCTTCGCGAGTTCGGCCCACCTCAGCGCGGCCTTCCGGGCGATGTTCGGGTTGACGCCCTCCGCCCTCGTGGCCCTCGGCGCGAGCATCGAGTTCACGACCGCAGGGGGCGGGGCCGCGCCGCCCGGGTGACCGCCCTCCCGCACCCCCCCGGCACCGCGTGCCGCAAGGGCGTCCGGGTCGCCGTGACGGCCCACCTCACGGCAGCTTCGACAGACCCCGCCTCCCTTGCCGGGGAGGACGCGGCCACACCGCGCCGCCCCACAGGAGGCACCTCGCCCGCCGCCGGGTCCTGGGCCTCGGTCTGCTGGTGGGCTGTGGCACGGGCGCCCGCACCCCGGACCCGGGGGGTTTCGCCGCCGCCCCAGCCGTCTGCGACAAAAAGAAGACGGAGAGCGCTCAGTCAACGCTCTGCCGTCCGAGAATGCGGGTGGCTGGCCTCGAACCAGCCTGGGGCCGACAACGACCCGCTCGCACGTCCGTTTTGAGAAGGTGGACGTCTCCCTTCGGGGCGAATCAGGGGCCACCCCCCGTCACCCGGGGAGGGCACGGTGCTGCCCGTGCGTGCCGCCCAGGGAAAAGCTCTCCCAGGAGAGGAGATGCTCCTGCACGAGCGCCTGATTCTGCGATTCCGTTCGTCACGCGTCTGTCACAGCCTCGGCCAGGGGCGCGCGAGCAGACGAAAGGCGACCCGCAGGTCGCCCTTGATCTGCCCACCTTAGCGTCGAATCCACACGAAGTCAAGGGAGGCCATCGGGTTTTGTCCCGGACCCGTCGGTCGAGTCCCGGGTTTCCCACGGTGTGCTCGCCGTGCGCCCGGCATACTTCCCGGGTGCCCCACCTCGTCTGGTTCAAGCGCGACCTGCGGGTTCACGATCACGCCGCGCTCCTCGGCGCCGCCGAGGGTGGCGAGGTGCTCGCCCTGTACGTGTACGAGCCCGAGCAGTACCGCCACCCGGAGTTCCACCCCGCCCACCTCAGCGTCCTGGGCGACGCCCTGGCCGAGCTGCGCGGGCGGCTGGGCGAGCTGGGCATCCCGCTCCTCCTGCGGCACGGCGAGGCGGTGGAGGTGCTCGAAGCCCTCTGGCAGGAGCTGCCCTTTTCGGCCCTCTGGGCGCACCAGGAAACCGGGAACTGGGTGAGTTACCAACGAGACCGGCGGGTTCGCGCCTGGGCGAAGGGGCGGGGCCTGCCCTTCTACGAGCCGCCCCAGAACGGCGTCGTGCGGCGCCTGCGCTCCCGCGACACCTGGGCCGAGGAGTGGGAGGCCCGCCTGGGGAGCGCGCCGAGGCCTGCTCCCGAACGGCTCGTCGGTCCCGGGCACCTTCCCCCGGGCGAGCTCCTCGCCCACCGCGACCTCGGCCTGCCGGAGAACGACAAGGTGCTGCCCTGGCTGCCGGGCACCTTCGGCGAACGGCTCGCGCACGACACCCTCCACGGCTTCCTGACGAGGCGCGGGGTGAATTACACCCGCGAGATGTCGAGTCCCCTCAGCGCCGAGCACGCCTGCTCGCGGCTGAGCGTGCACCTCGCCTTCGGCACCCTCAGCCTGCGCACGGTGGTGCACGCCACCCGCCAGCGCCTCGCCGCCGTGACGGGCGACCCGGGGGCCGACCCCCGCTGGGTGCGCTCGCTGCGCTCCTTCGAAAGCCGCCTGCACTGGCACTGCCACTTCATGCAGCGCCTGGAAAGCGAGCCCGAGCTGGAGTTCCGGGGCCTGAATCCCACCCTCGCCGACTTGCGCCCGGAGGAGCTGGACGAGGAGACCGGGCCGCGTTTTCGCGCCTGGGCGAGCGGGCACACCGGATACCCGATGGTGGACGCCTGCATGCGGATGCTGCTCGCGACCGGGTGGCTCCCCTTCCGGATGCGCGCCCTGCTGGTGAGTTTCGCCACCGAGCAGCTCTGGCTGCCGTGGCGGGCGGTGGGCCTGCACCTCGCCCGGCACTGGCTCGACAACGAGCCGGGCATCCACTGGTCCCAGATGCAGATGCAGTCGGGAATGGTCGGCATCAACACCCTGCGCATCTACAACCCGGCCAAGCAGGCGCGCGACCAGGACCCGCACGGGGTCTTCCTCCGAACCTGGCTTCCCGAGCTGCGGCCCCTCCCCCCGGCGTACGTCCACGAGCCGCACCTGACCCCGCCGCTCGTGGGGGCCGAGGTGGGCTTCCGGGTGGGGGAGAGCTACCCGTGGCCCATCGTGGACGACCGCGAGGCGGTGCGGACGGCCAGGGAGCGCCACCGCCAGGCCCAGGCGAGGGACCCCGGGCGGGAGGTCGCGCGCCAGGTCTACGAGCGGCACGGCAGCCGCAAGAAGGCCGTGCTCCGGGCCGAGGGGCGGATGGCCCCGAGCCGGAGAGAGCGGCGGGCGACGGTGCAGGCAAGCCCGGCGCCCTCCACGCCGCCGCGTCCGGTCCTCTCCCACGGCCAACCCCTGCTCTTCGACACCCTGGCTCCGGACGTGGCCCCGGTGACGTTGCCGCGTCTCCCGGCGGACTGGCAGGCGGTCCTGGGTCCGGTGCTGGATCGCCCCGCCTTCCGCGACCTCTGGGCCTTCGTCGCCTCCGAGCGCGAGCGGGGGCCGGTCTACCCGCCCGAGCCGGAGGTCTTCGCGGCCCTGCACCTGACGCCGCTGCGGGACGTGCGGGTGGTGATCCTGGGTCAGGACCCGTACCACGGCCCCGGGCAGGCGCAGGGGCTGGCCTTCAGCGTGCGGCCCGGGCTGCGGGTGCCGCCCAGCCTGGCGAATGTCCACCGGGAACTCGCGGGCGACCTGGGATGCCCCCTGCCCCGGCACGGCGACCTGCGGGCGTGGGCGCGGCAGGGCGTGCTGCTGCTGAACACGGTGCTGACCGTGCGGCAGGGGGAGCCGGGCAGCCACGCGAACCGGGGGTGGGAGGCGTTCACGGACGCGGTGATCCGGGCGGTGAACGCCCGGCCCGAGCGGGTCGTCTTCCTGCTGTGGGGCGCGCACGCCCGCCGCAAGGCCCGCCTTGTCACCGCCCCCCACCACGTGGTGCTGGAGGCGGGACATCCCAGCCCGCTGAGCACGGCGCGTTTTCTGGGAAGTCGGCCCTTCAGCCGGGCGAACGAGGCGCTGCGGGAAGCCGGGCGCGGGGAGGTGACGTGGTGCCTGCCCGAGCGGCCCTGAGGTGGAGCAGGCTTTGGGGAGGGCGCTCAGGAACGCAGCACCCCCACCCGCCTGAGTAGGCACGAGGTATAGACGCCTTGCGTGCCCCTGCCAAGGTGTAGGGTTGCGATCCTCGGCCCACCCGAAGGCAGGCTGCAACGCTGGACATCGCCAACCCATAGTGGGTGGTGCCGCCGTTTCAATCCTCAGCCCACCCATAGGCAGGCTGTAACCCGAGCAGCCGCAGCAACTCGTCGCTCTCTGGGCCGGGTTGCAGCCGTCTTTCGGGGCGGCTGAGAATTGAAACGTGGTGCTCGTGAACTCGTCGCAGCAGCTCGCCGAGTTGCAGCCGTCTTTCGGGGCGGCTGAGGCTCATGACGAGGACGCCGAGCAGGCTGCCGCCGTGAGATCCCTATGACCCATTCCCTCTCACCGGGCGACGCTTCACCGACCTACCACCCCTCCAGCGCCCGCTTGAGCGAGTCGTCGGCCCACTTGGCGTAGGTCTGGGTGGTCTCGATGCTGCTGTGCCCGAGGTGCCGGGCGGCGTCGTGGAGGGACAGGCCCGCGCGCACCATCCGCGTCCCCGCGTAGTGCCGCAGCGCGTGCACGCCCCGGTAGGGCACCCCCGCCCGCGCACACACCAGCCTCAGCCGCCTGCGGGCCGCGTCCGCCGTCGCCCCGACCACGAACAGCTCGGGGTGAACGTCCGCCCCCAGCACCCCCAGCGCCGTCACCAGCGAGCGGCTGAGGTTCACCGTCCGCACCTTGCGGCCCTTGCCCAGCACCCGCGCCGTCCCGGCTTCCAGGTTCACGTCCCTCCACCGCAGGCCCACGATCTCCTGCACCCGCAAGCCGCCGTGCGCGCCCAGCAGCACGAGGGCGCGGGTCCGGGCGTCCCCCGCGCCGAGCAGGGCCTGCACCTCGTGTTCCTCGTAGGGCTGGCGTTTCTCCCAGGCGGGCGTCTTGTCGCGGGCCGCCCGGGCGTCCGAGAAGGGATCGAGGTCGGTCGCCCCCGCCCAGCGCAGCGCGGCGTACAGCGCCCGCGCCCCGGCGAGGTAGGCGCGCACCGTCGAGGGGCTCAGCCCCCGGGCCTCCAGCCGCCGGACGAACAGCGGCCCGGCATTGCGCGCCGGTCGCAAGATCGCCACCGCCCGTTCCCCCGCGTAGTCCAGCCAGTGTTCCGCCCCCACCCGGTAGGTCCTCAGCGTCCGGGGACTCACCTGCGCCCCCTCCCGCCCGAGCGTCATCAGGTGCGCTACCGTCAGGTCCCACAGGGTCGCCCGGTCCCGCTCCCGCGCCGCCGTCACCCCCCGCCGCCGCAGCTCGTCTCCCGGCAGCTCCGCCCAGCGCTGCGCCGCCCCCAGCCGGTCCCCCCGGTACACCTCCAGCGTCATGCCCCCACCCTACCACCTCGCGTTAAGTCATGTTAACAAGAGGTAGGGGGCGGGTGGCTGGAGGCGGCCAGGGGGTCAGGCTTGGTCTACGGGTGCGATCGAGGTATTCACGTTGAAGGGAGAGGAAAACGGCGCACCTTCCTTTCTGCGGCTTCTCGCTCCAGGATGGGCATTCGGACTGGCGACCGGCTGGATGCCCGCGTGACGGACAGGGGGAAGGCTGACCTCGTTCCAGCAGACCACGGCGACGCCACGGCGCGTGACATGTTCGCTTCTGTCGCCCCCTGGGCCGAGTTCTCGAACAGGGCCAGGGCCCCGGGACCTCCCCGCTCCCGCTCCCAGCCCATCGCCCGGGTCACGTTCTCCCTGGCGCCGGGAGAGGAAGGTGCCGAGGTTGGTCTCCACCAGACCGCCCGACTCCGGCAAGGGGCGTGCACCACCTCGCCTTCACGGACGACCTGCGGGAGACGGTCGCGGCGCTCGACCTCCAGAGCGCCGACCTCCCCGGCGTCTCCGGCAACTTCGACGACACCGGCGTGCGCTTCCTGCTGCCTGGGAAGGAGCTGGGGACCCTGCGCCGCCCGAACCTGCTCCGCGACCAGGGCGGCGCGGGCCAGTTCCGGCAGGGCCATTTCTTCCCCGAGGTCGTGGAGCGTGACGGCCCCGTGGATTTCAGCGCCGTCTATGCCTTTCGCGCGGATGAATGCCCGGACGACCCGCCACGAGTGCACCCGGGCACGCCACGTCCCCAGCGTATCTGGTCAGCCCCTGACGTTCCCGCGACGCTACCGCGGCTCCAGCACCCCGGCGTACACGTCGTCGAGGGACAGGCTCAGGCTCAGGCAGGGCACGCCCACCTCGCCCGCCTCCGCCACCTCGCGCAGCCGCCACTCGTCCCCCGCCCGCTGGTACTCGTAGACGCGCCGCTGGGTCTGCTCCACGATCAGGTACGTCTGCAAGGTGGGCAGCGAGGTGTACAGCGCGTACTTCCCCACCCGGTCGTTCGCGGCGGTGCTCGGCGAGAGAACCTCCACGAGCAGGCAGGGGGCCGTCTCGTACAGCGGATGGGGCATGTCCTGGCCGCAGACGAGCATCACGTCGGGGTAGAACAGGGCCGAGCCGACCTGAAGGCGCATGTCGGTCTGGTGAATTCGGCACCCCTGCCGTCTGGCGTGGGGATGCAGCGTCGCAAAGACGTTCCCGCAGATCAGCGAGTGCCGCTGGCTCACCCCGGCGTGCGCGTGCAGCGGGTAGACGAAGCCGCCCACGTACTCGCGCTTGTAGGGGCTTTGCTCCTCCGAGCGCAGGTACTCCTCCACGCTCATGGCCTGAAACGCGGGGTCCGTCATAGGGACATGGTACAGGGGGGCGGGGGGCCCTTCTCGCCGCCCGGCATGGACTCGCCTCGCACGGTCTTCCGGCGGACCGGGAGGCCCAGGGCGGTGCTCCCCCCCCCCATCCCCCGAAGTGCCCGGAGACGAGGAGGCCACCCAGGCGACGACGGACAGCCGGCGAGCGGGCAAAGGGGCCGGTGGCTGGCCCCGTGGCCGGGCCTCCCGGGTGAGGGATGACGGCAGCCCGTCTCCCAGACCATGATGGACGGGCGACCGCCGCGCCGGAGAGAAAGGAGTGGAGACGATGGAGATCAGACGGGTGGGCACGCAGCCCTCCGGCACAGGCCCCGCCGACCCGGCGAGAAACATTGGCACGGCGCCTCTCCCACCAAGGCCATGACGCACATCGCCGTTCAGGAGGCCCGGAACGGCAGGGCGGTGGACCGGCTGAAGCACGTCACCGACGAGCAGGACGCGGGCCCCTGAGGCCGGAAGCTGGCCTCCGTCACGCAGCCACCGCACCCCCGGGCGCGCTTGTCTAGGCTCGTCGCCGCGGCTGGGGGCGGCGGGGTCTATGGTGGGCACACGGCACAATTGGTCAGACCATCGTACCTCCAGAGAAGCGTGACGAGGAGGGTCCGTGATTCAGCCGGTACGCAAGCCCAAGCTCTCGGAAACGGTCGCCGACGAACTTCTGGCGCTGATCCGGGGCGGCACCTACCCGGCGGGCAGCCGCCTTCCCCCCGAACGGGAACTCAGCCGCCGCTTCAACATCTCCCGGGCCAGCCTGCGCGACGCGTTTCGGCACCTCGAACTGCTGGGGCACGTCGAGATTCGCCAGGGGGACGGCACCTACGTCCGCACCCCCGACGGGGAGACGCTCAGCCTGCCCTTTCGCGGGCTGCTCACCGGGCGTCCCCAGGCGGCCCTCGACCTCCTGGAATTTCGCCGGATGCTCGAACCCGAGGTGGCCGCCCTCGCCGCCGTGCGGGTCAGGCCCGAGCACGCGCACGCCTTCGCCGAGTCGCTGGCGCGGCAGCGGGAGGCCCTGGGCCGGGGCGAGCGGCTCTCCAGGGAAGACCTCGCCTTCCACGCCCTCATCTCGCAGACCGCCGGGAACCTCGTCACCCTCCAGGTGCTGGGCACCCTCCGTTCGCTGCTCAGCGAGCTGCGGACCTCCGCGCTGCCCGGCCACTTCCCCGCCCTCACCCTCGCCCAGCACGAGCGGATCGCCCGGGCCATCCTGGCGGGCGACCCCGCCGGGGCCCGGGCGGCCATGCTCGACCACCTCAACGCCGTCGTCGAGACGTCCTCGTTGCCCCTGCCCCTGTCGGCCAGCACCCCGGCTAGCACCCCGGCCAGCGCCCCGATCAGCCCGTCAAGTCGCCCCCCGACCACCCCTTCACCCAGGCCGGACTGAGGTCCCGCCAGGAGGTTTTCCATGCGCCCAGCTCCCCGCACCCTGGCCCTCTTCACCCTCCTCGCGCTCGGCGCCGCCTCGGCGCAGACCGTCACCGTCGGCCTCGACGCCGACCCGCCGCGGCTCGACCCGGCGCTCTCCTCGGCTTTCGTGGACCGGCAGGTGCTCAACCAGATCTTCGACAAGCTCGTGGACCTCGACCAGAATCTCAAGATCGTCCCGGGCATCGCGCGGTCGTGGAAGGTCACGAACGGCGGCCTGACATACACCTTCACCCTGCGCCCGGGCGTGCGGTTCCACGACGGGACGCCGCTGGACGCCGCGGCGGTCAAGTACTCGCTCGACCGCAACATGACCCTGGAGGGCAGCGCCCGCAAGAACGAGCTGTCGAGCGTGAAGGAGGTCAAGGTCATCAATCCCCAGACCGTCCAGGTCACGCTCAAGCAGCCGTACGGGCCCTTCCTCGCGACCCTGACCGACCGCGCGGGCATGATCGTCTCGCCCACGGCGGCGCAGAAGGCGGGCGCGGACTTCCAGAACGGCCCGGTGGGGAGCGGTCCTTTCCAGTTCGTCAGCCGCAGGCGCCAGGACAACGTGACGCTCCAGGCCAACAAGGGGTACTGGGACGGGGCCCCGAAGATCGACCGGCTGGTCTACCGCCCCTTCCCCGACGGGGACGTGCGGCTGGCCAACCTGCTGTCGGGCGCCGTGCAGGTCATCACGCCCATCGACCCCAAGGACATCTCCCGGCTGGAGCAAAACCCGAAGTTCGAGGTGCTCAATTACCCCGGCCTGGGCTTCCAGGGCATCTGGTTCAATGTCACCCGCGCGCCTTTCAACAACAAGGCGAACCGGCAGGCGGTGGCGGCCACCATCGACCGCGACGCGGTGGCAAAAGTGGTCTTCTACAACACGGTCAAGCCCGCGGCGGGTCCCTTCGCCCCCGGCACGCCCGTCTACAACAAGAACACCCGCATCCCCGCGCCGGACCTGAACGCCGCCCGGCAGCGGCTGGGGGGGAGGCCGCTGACCTTCACGCTGCTGACCACGCCCGGCACCGTGACCACCCAGCTCGCGCAGCTCTACCAGGCGATGTTCGCACAGGCGGGGATCAACGCCAGGATTCAGCAGGTGGAGTTCGGCACGCTGCTCGACCGCGCCGACAAGCAGGACTACGACGCGCTGATCCTGGGCTGGAGCGGGCGGCCCGACCCGGACGGCAACATCTACGACTTCTTCGTGACGGACGGCTCGAACAACCAGGCCGGGTACAGCAACAAGACGGTGGACGGGCTCCTCGCCAAGGCGCGGGCGCAGAACTCCATGAACGCCCGCAGCGCGACCTACAACGTGGCCCTCAACCAGGTCAACAGCGACCTGCCCTACGTCTGGGTCTACCACCCCAACAACCTCGTCGGCATGGTGAAGGGGATGAGCGGCTTAAAGCCCGTCCCGGACGGGATCGTCCGCTTCAAGGACGCCGACCTGAAGTGACCCTCCTTCCCCGGGCCGGGGCCCGGGGACCTCTCAAGGAGCCCGCGTGCTTCAATTCGCCATCAGGCGGCTGCTCTCCACGCTGCCCACCCTGCTCGTCGTGACGGTGCTGGTCTTCGGCATGGTGCAGCTCCTGCCCGGCGACCCGGCCCGGCTGCTGCTCGGTGAGGAGGCCACCCCCGCCGCCGTGGCGGAGCTGCGCCGCTCGCTGGGACTCGACCGCCCCGTCCCCGAGCAGTACTTCCGCTGGCTGGGCGACGTGGCCCGGCTCGACCTCGGCGCCAGCGTGAAGGACAACACCTCGGTGGGGGGCCTCATCGCCGACAAGCTGCCCACCACCCTGCAACTCGCCGTCTTCGCCATGCTGATCTCGCTGCTGATCTCCCTGCCCGCCGGGATTCTCAGCGCGATGCGGCAGAACTCGTGGGTGGACCGGCTGCTCACGCTGCTCGCCCTGTCCGGGATCAGCCTGCCGAGCTTCTTCCTGGGCATCCTCCTGATCTACCTCTTCAGCATCCGGCTCGCCTGGATTCCGGCGAGCGGGTACGTGCCCTTCCTGGAAGACCCCGGGAGGAACCTGCTGCTGCTGCTGCTCCCCGCCGTGACGCTCGGCGTGCCGACGGCGGCGGTCCTGACCCGCTACCTGCGGTCGAGCATGCTGGAGGTCATGACGCAGGACTACGTGCGGACCGCGCACGCCAAGGGGGTCACGGGGGGCCGCGTGATGTTCAAGCACGGGCTGCGCAACGCCCTGATTCCCGTGATCACGGCGTTCGGCCTGCAACTCGGCGGGCTGTTGGGCGGGGCCGTGATCACCGAGCAGATTTTCAGCGTGCCGGGCTTCGGGCGCCTGCTCGTGGACGCGGTGTTCACCCGCGACCTGCCCGTCATCCAGGGGGTGGTGCTCGTGTCTGCCGTCGCCGTGTTTCTGGTGAGCTTTCTTGTCGATCTCGCGTACGCGGCGGTCGATCCGCGCATCCGGTACCACTGATGCAGCAGACCGTCCCCGCCCCCGCCGCCCGCCGCTTCCGGCTGGGCAAGCCCGCGCGGCGCTTCCTGAAAAACCGCCTGGCCGTCGTCGGCGCCTTCCTCCTGGCCCTGTTCATCCTGCTCGCCGTGCTGGCCCCCTGGATCAGCCCCTACGACCCCACGCAGGTGTTCTTCACCGACCTGCGCGCGGCCCCGGGCCCTTCGCACCTCTTCGGCACCGACGAGCTGGGGCGCGACATCCTCAGCCGGGTGCTGTACGGGGCGCGGGTGTCGCTCAGCGCGGGGGTGCTCAGCGTGGCCGGGGCGCTTCTCGTCGGGACGCTGCTGGGCCTGGTGTCCGGGTACGCGCGGGGCTGGCTCGACGAGGTGATCATGCGCCTGGTGGACGCCATGCTCGCCCTGCCTTTTTTGGTGCTCGCCATCGCGCTCGCGGCCATCCTGGGCCCCAGCCTGCAAAACACCATGCTCGCCATCGCCATCGTCACCGCCCCCGCCTTCGCCCGCATCACCCGGGGCGAGGTGCTCGCCCAGCGCGAGCGCGAGTACGTGCAGGCGGCCCACGCCCTGGGGGCCAGCGGCGGGCGGCTGGTCTTCCGGCACCTGCTGCCCAACATCAGCGGCGCCCTGATCGTGCAGACCTCGCTCGCCATCGCCAACGCCGTGCTCGCCGAGTCGAGCCTGTCTTTCCTCGGGCTGGGGGTGCAGCCCCCCGCGCCGTCGTGGGGCTCGATGCTCAACGCCGGGCGCGGCTTTCTCGCCGAGGGGCCCTGGATGGTGATTTTCCCCGGGCTCGCCATCTTCCTGACCGTGCTCGCCTTCAACCTCGTCGGGGACGGCCTGCGCGAGGCCACCGACCCCCGGGGCCGCTGACCCCTGAGGAGGGGGTGGGGGGGCGCCGCTTCCGGTCCGGCCCCGCGCTCAGGGGCGGACGGTGCCCTTCGCTGCCCAGGCGCGCACCGCCAGCAAAATCTCCCCGTCGGGCCCCGTAGGGAGCGCCGCACGAACGGCCTGCCGGATGCGCTCACGCACCTGCGGGTCGAGCGACGCGCAGTACTTCGGCGCGGACCCCGTTCCCCCCAGAAACGGGGCCCAGTACGCCTCGAAGCTGTCGAAGGCCGCCGGGAGGTCCAGGGCTGTCACCTCCACGTCCTCCAGCCCGGCGCCCGTCAGGGCGGCCCGCAGCGGACCCGGGCGGCAGACGGGCGCCCTCACGCCGTCGTCGAACGCGACCGAGCCCGGGTCGATGGGGCGGGCCGCGTCGAAGAAGTGCCGCATGATCTGCATCTGGCCCGCGTAGTCCCAGACGTAGAGGGCCACCCGCCCGCCGGGACGCACGAGGCGCGCCATCTCCCGCAGGGCGCGGGCCGGATCGGGAACGAAGTTCAGGACCAGCCCGCTGACCGCGTAGTCAAACCCCCCGGAGGGCAGGTGCGTGTCGGCGGCGTCGCCCACCCGGAAGGCGGCGCCCGGGACCTGCCCCGCCGCGTAGGCCAGGAACCCCTCGGACGTGTCCAGGCCGAGCAGGCTTCCCGGGCGGCAGGTGTGGCTGACGCAGGCGCTGAGCGCGCCCGTGCCGCAGCCGAGGTCTACCCAGTTCCGGCCCGGCTCCGGCGCCAGCCACGCGGTGAACAGCGGGGCGATCCCCCGGCTCCAGCGGCCCATGTACCCCTCGTACGCCTCAGCCACACCCCACAGGTCCGTGCTCGGTCGGTTGTTCATGCGCTGCGACCCCCTCGCGGGGCACCCGGAGCGCCACGTGCTCCTGCGAGGTCTCCCCGCCCCATCATGCCCCGTGGCAGGCTGGGAAGAGCCAACCTGAACCCGGGACCGGGCGCAAAACCAAGTGTGACGCCGAATAAATTAATACATACTTTTGGATAGAGAAGAGTCGATGGGAAGGACTCCATTCCCTGCTCTCTCTCTCCTGCTCTTTTGCTACAGCCATATGGCTTTGCCCTATGGAGGCCTCTGCACTGGGAAGACGCAAAACGTTGTCCCATTCCAGACCGAGCCGTATACGTTCCTATACGGTGCATGGGCACAGGCTGAAGCTCAGTGATGCTGGTCGCCTCCCTCGAGGAAGGCCACATGCTCTTGTCTCGGGAAAAGGAGGTGGATGGGAGGCGAGGCAACCCACGTTGTATTAATTAAGCTGGCCCAGCCCCCGGTGTGGAGGTGTTGTCGGCGGGCCACGCGTTCTACCGTCCATCCTGCCCGGCGTGAGGCACGTCGGCCCACTCGTGAGGCTGTCCCTGCGGGAGCTGCTCGTCCGGCGCACGCGCTCGCTTCTCACGGGGTTGAGCGTGGGGGTCGCCACGGCGGGTCTGACGGTCTTCCTCTCCCTCGGGGCGGGGTTGCGGCAGGCGGTGGGCGCCCAGGTGGACGGCATCCACCCGTAGCTTCAGGGCTGGGGAAAGTCGAAGGGGGGCACCTCCATGCCCGGGCTGCCCGCTCCGTCCGCGGAGAACAGGTGGTCCATGTGCGGGTCGTCCTGGTTGACGGTCCTTTTCACCGGGGGCAGGCCCAGCACGCGGGTGGAGAAGGCGTGGCCCCGCCCCGCCCGCGCGGTGAGGGCGCTGACGTGGTGGAGGCCACCGAAGGGTGGAGGGGGCGCGCTCATGGGGCAAGGCTCCCGGGGGGTCAGTTTGCCCCAGCCCGCCTGAGGAAAGCGTCGTAGGCGGAGATGAAGGGGCCGGGCTGCTCGAAGTACGCGAGGGCGCCCGTCTCGAAGCGGTCGAACGTCCAGTTGGGCCGCCTCTCCACGTTGCTCAGGTCCCCGAAGTCGGTGAAGCGGTCGCGCGTTCCGTAGGCCAGCCACACCGGCACGGTCAGCGCCTCGTACACCCGGTCGATGTCCGCGCTGAAGAGCGTCCCGCTGATAAAGGCGAAAGGCGCGTGGCGGGCGCCGGGCACGTGGGAGGTGGGATAGTCGTAGCGCAACAGCCCCTCGTCGACCGCCGCGAACGAGCCGAAGGTCAGCGCCAGGAAAAAACGCAGGCTGGGCACGCTCGCCAGCAGGTCGTAGAAGGGTTGCCCCAGCAGCGGGTGCTCGTAGGCCCTCTTCAGCGCCGCGCTGCCCCGGGTGCTGCCCAGGCCGCCGTAGAACTGCTCGCTTTTCCCGAAGCCGGTGGGCGTCACCAGCGTGACCGAGCGGAAGCGCTCCGGGCGCTCGGAGGCGGCGCGGGCCAGGAATTCGCCGCCCAGCGAGAGGGCCAGGGCGTCTACCCGCTCCTCCCCGCTCTCCAGGGCGATCTCGTCGAGCACGTCGTGGAGGGCGTCGGTCATCAGGCGGGGGGTGTACTCGCGGCCGCCCCGCCGGGAGAAGCCGAAACCGGGCAGGTCGAGGGCATAGACCCGGCGGGAGGCGCGGTAGTGCTCGAACAGGGGCCGGACCTCGTAGGCGCTGGCGGCGGCGTTCACGCTGTGGACGAGCAGCAGGGGGGCACCGGACCCGGCCACGTAGGCGTTGACGGGCCCCGCGCGGCCACCGAGGGTACGCCGCTCGGCGTCCAGGGCGGGCGGCGGCGTCAGGTCGTGGGGAATACGCAGGCGGCTGTAAACCGTCCAGCCCAGCCACGCGGCCAGGGGGAGGGCGCTCAGCCCGAGGGTCCGGCCCAGGGCCGCGCCGCGTCCGCGCTCCGTCTGGTGTGAGGTCATGGCCCAGCGTAAGCGAGGAATCTGCCGGGGGGCTTGGGGAGAGGTTCACACCCCGGGGCCGATCGGCACGCCGGTTGCGGCACGAGAGGTCCGGTCCCCCCTCCCTCGCCGTGACGCGCCAGACGGCGTGCTCCAGCGGGTCACGGGGCTCGGGGCAGGCGGGGACCTCCTGCGGGCGGGCGGCGCGCGGCGGGCCGGGGTCCACCGGGCGGGTCGTCACGAAATCGCCCAGGGTCCGGGTCAGCCCCGCCCCCGCCCCCAGGAGCAGCAGGGCCAGGGTCGCCACCACGTTCACCTGCACGCGGCTGGCGGCCTGCACAGGGACCGCCCGCCCCCCGGGACGCCGACTCCGGGTCACCAACCGCCCCAGCGCCGCGCGCACGCCCATGCCCCAGCTCAGGTGCACGGTCGCCACGAGGAGCGCCACGAGCAGCAAGAAGCCCCAGCCGCCCCGGAGCACGTCGCTCAGGCCGAGGTGGGAGAGAAGACCAGCCCGCAGATCGCCCCGCCCAGCCCCGCGCCGAGCAGCCCCGCCACGGCGGGCCGCCAGACCTGCCCGGCGCGCACGGTGAGCAGGCCCAGCAGGGCGCCCGACAGCAGCCCGTACAGCCCCGAGACCGCCGCGAGCAGCACGCCGAGGTGGAGCTCCGGGCCGAACGCCCCCTCGCGGTACACCGCCGTCCCCACCAGAAGCAGCAGGGCCGGGATCAGGAGCAGACCGCCCGAGACCCCCAGCGTGACGCCCACCCGGTACGGCCCGGCGCGGGGCGGAACGCCGACGGACGCGAGCGGCAGCGCGGGGGCACTCAGCGCCCCCATCAGGGCGAAGCCCGCCGTGACGCTCACGCTGGCCGCCAGCATCCCCACGTAGGCGCGCAGGAAGACCTGGGCCTGCGGCGGCGCCTCCACCACCGGCCCGATCAGGAGCCAGGCGACCAGCGCCGTGAACGCCACCCCGACGAGCGCGGCGAAGAGCAGCGCCCGGCGGGGATGACGGACCCGCACCCCCGGCCCGGCGGCCCGCCACACCAGCCAGACGGTGAGCCCCACCCCGGCCAGCGCCGCGAGCGAGGCGAAGAGCAGCGTCCGGCGCGGGAGTCTCGCCCGGTCCCTCGCCGCCAGCCACACGAACAGCGCCGTGAGCGCCGTTCCCCCCAGCGCCGCGAGCGTGGCGCCACAGCCGCCAGCGGGAGCGTCTCATGGGGCCGATCATGCCACGGCCCGCGAGGGCCGGTCCTCATGGTTCGACCGGGGGCGCGAGGAGGCCGGAATGACCGGAGCCGTGGACCGGGCGAAGGTTTGATGCCGAACGGACCCGTGCCGGAGCTGTTCGTGCGCGGCAAGGTGACGTCCCTGCCGAGCCTCGGGCCGCCGCATCTGGGTCACGCGCGGCAGCCCGAGGACCTTGAACGTCACCGACAGCCTCGGACGGTGGACGCCCCGCACCCTGCGCCGCGAACTCATCACCGAGGAGCTGAAGACGCGGCTCCGGCAGCATCCGGCAGCGGGGTGTGGACGACGACCGCCAGGTCGGGGCCCCCGGACCGGACGAGCACTGGACCTTGAGCTCAGGGGCCCGTTCGGCGGGGTTCCCTCTCCCCCGCCGGGAGCGAGGGAGCTTCGGCGCTGGGGGCGTGCAGGGGCGAGCACGAACCTCTCCGGGCGGGCGGCGTCACTTCCCTTCCTTCACGTCGGGGGAGGCGTCCGCCAGCTCGCCGTGGATCAGGTCCTCGGTCTTCTGTTCGGACACCTCGGGCTGGCGGCCCAGGTAAAAGGTCTCGTAGACCGACTTGATGATGATCAGGAAGGGCACGGTCAGGACGCTGCCGATCAGCCCGAAGACGCTGCCGAAGAGCAGCACCCCCACGGTGATGGAGAACGGGTGCAGGTTGGCGGCGCTGCCCATCAGGAAGGGCACGATCAGGTTTCCCTCGACCTGTTGCAGCACGACGGCGTAGATCGCCACGTACAGGGCCTGCTGCGGATCGCCCAGCAGCGTGAAGAGGACCGGCGGAACGGCGGCGAGGATCGGGCCGATATTGGGGATCAGTTCCCCGAGGGCGCTGATCACCCCGAAGACCAGCCAGTTCTCGACGCCCAGCAGATACAGGCCGACCGCCATGCCCACACCGATGATCAGCATGACCAGCACCTGGGCCCGGCCCCAGGCCCCCATCTGGTTGAGCACGTTCGCCAGCGCCTCCCGGGCCTGGGGGCGGTACCGCTGCGGGAGGGCGCCCAGCACCCCGTTGATCAAGGGGACGGGGTTGCTCAGAGCGAACAGCAGCGTGATGAAGGTGACCACCGCCAGAAACAGGAAAGACGCCACCGACCCCGTGACCGACAGCAGCACCGGAAACAGGTTGGTCAGCCAGGACGCCGCGCGCCGGGCCAGCGCGGCCAGGTCGATCTGCTGCACCAGGGCGGCGAGCTGGGGCGTGCGGTCCAGCCATTCCCTGAGGTACTCCTCCAGTTGCGCGGCGTCCCTGGGCAACCCCTGAAGCAGGTCGGCGAACTGCGCGGCGATGGGCGGCACGGCCAGCCAGAACAGACCCACCAGCGCCCCCAGCACCACCAGCACGGTGAGCACGGCGGCCACCCCGCGCGACATCCACCGCTCGAAAAAGACCACCACCGGGTTCAGGGCGGTGGCGAGCAGCACGGCCAGCGTGACCGCGAGCAGCGACGCGCTGACCCGCCCGAAGAAGTTCAGCAGCAGCAGCAGGCCGATGACGACCAGGGCGGTGGGCAGCAGGTTGACGATCCGCACGGGGGGCTGGACGGAGGGCGGTCTCTGCATGGGTCGGGGCCTTTCGGGGCGAGGTCGGGTGGCCGAACGTGCCGGCTCGGGAGGCGCTCGTGCGCGGACGGTGACGGAGCTGTCCCGCTCCCGGCGGTCAGGTACGGGGCGCCCTGGGCCTCGCTGTAGCGGCCCCATGCCCCGCCACGAGACCGGGGTGGGCTGCCATCACAGGGCCCCCGCACCGGGCTCCTGGTGAGGGGCGGACAGTCCGCCGCTCTCGCCCCCCCCGCTTCCTACTTCGCCAGGTAGCCGCCGTCCGCCGGGGAGTAGCCGCCCGTCATCAGGCTGGCGCGCGGGCTGCACAGGAAGACGACGAGGTTGGCGATCTCCTCCGGCTGCCCCATCCGGCCCATCGGGTGCAGCGACGCCAGGTGGTCGAGCGCCGCCTGGTCCTGGCCCAGAATCGGCGTCTGGATAGAGCCGGGCCCGACCGCGTTGACCCGCACGCCCTGCCGCGCGTACTCCAGCGCCGCCGAGCGGGTCAGGCCCACCACGCCGTGCTTGGAGGACACGTAGGGTGAGGAGTTCTCCCAGCCCACCTGCCCCAGGATCGAGGCGATGTTCACGATGGCCCCGCCCTCGCCGCGCAGCAGGGCGGGAATCTGCGCGTGCATCCCGTAAAAGACGCCCAGCAGGTTGACCTCGATCACCTTGCGGAAGCCCTCGGGGCTGAGGTCGGCCACCGGGTTCGACTCGCCGCCGATCCCCGCGTTGTTGCAGGCGGCGTACAGGCCCCCGAACCGCTCCGCGGCCAGGTCCACGGCCCTCTGGTGGTCCTCCGGGTTGCCCGCGTCCGCGATCAGGGTCGCGCCCTCACCGGAGCCCGCCTGCCGCATCCGCTCCAGCGTCTCGTCCAGGCCCTCCTGCTTCAGGTCGGTCAGGACGACGTTCGCTCCCTCCGCCGCAAAGGTGAGCGCCACCGCCCGCCCGATGCCGGAGCCCGCGCCCGTGACGAGCGCCGTTTTGCCCTGCAAACCGAGATCCATAGCTTGCCCTCCCTGTGGTCTTGAGTCGTCCATTCGGCGCTTTCACCCGTCGCTGCCGTCCCCCAGCTCTACTTCCTTCCCCGGCCACGCCCTGCTACTCCACCTTGATCCGCACCGTCTGCACGCCGTCCTCCACCTTGACCTCCAACACGCGCGGCTCACTCTCTTTGGTCATCGCGCTGACGTTCCCGTTGCGCTCCAGGTAGGCGAGCTTGATCCCGGAAGGGTCCGTCTCCTGGGCTTGCAGCCGCAGCGCCTGTTCGAGGTCACCTTCGGAGATGCCGCTTTTCCTCAACCCATCCTGATGAAGTTCCCCGTTTCTGATCAGGAGCACCGGGTTGCCCTTCAGGAGGGGACCCAGCCAGTCGAGATGGTAGGACAGCCTGTTCAGCGACCAGTGGAGCCCGACGAGGACCAGCCCGGCCCCCAGGGTGGGAAAGAGCGGGGCCGAGGAGTTGATGGCGCGGCTCATTACCGAGCCGAGCATGATGCCGATGATCACGTCGAAGGCCGACGCCTGGGCCAGAAAGCGTTTGTTGCCGATGCGGACCAGAAACAACGAGAAGGCGTAGATCAGGAGCGTCCGCAGGGCCATCGCGAGGCCCCCCACGTCTCCCACGTCGCGGTTGTATTCGAGAAACCTCTCGATCTGGACGGCCCATTGTTGAAGCTCTTGAAACATTCTGTCTCCTCGTCCCCTAGGCCCTCTTCATACGCGGCGTGTCGCTTCGCATGCTGCCCAGCCAGCCCCTCGCGGAGGTCACGGCCTGGTCCGTCGAGGCGCCGATCACGTCCCCGGCGGGCACCACATGGACGGAGCCGCCCATGTCGAGCTTGCCCGCCTCCCGCAGTTGCTCGCCCACGTCCTCGTCCACCCCGCTGAGGTACAGCCGCCCGCCTACCTCCGCGAGGTCGTCGGCGTAGTCGTCGAGCACCTCAATCAGGGTGGCGCCCACCCGGGTCCGGCCCCGCAGGCGCAGCACCACCGCCGGGCGGGTGCTCCCCTGGGGGCTGGGCAGGGCTTCCCGCAGGGTCCGCGCCCCCGCGAAAAAGAGGCTGCCGTACACGTCGAGCACGATGACCTGTTCGCTGGGCAGGGTCTTCGGCGGGACAACCTCGGCCACGCGCCCGTCGGGCAGGGTGAGGCGCTCGCGCACGGTCACGTCGCTCGCCGAGGAGGACAGGAAGAGGATCACCGTCAGCCCGACGCCCACCGCCACTGCGACGGGCACCGAGAGCACCAGCGTCGCCGCGAAGGTCACGAGGATCGCCCAGCGGGCTGCGCCACCCGTCTTCCAGATGGAGCGCACCTCGCGCGTGTTGATCGCGCTAATGCCCGCCTGAATCATCAGCGCCGCGAGGACCGCCATCGGCACCCGCCCGACGAGACTCGGAAAGAGCAACACGATGGCGAGCATCCAGACGCCGCCGAAGATGCCCGCCCAGCGGGTGCGCGCGCCGATACTGACATTGAGCGCCGTCTGACCGACCGAGCCGCCCGCTGGGATGCCCGAGAGCAGGCCACTCGCCGCGTTTGCCACCCCCTGCGCGATCATGTCCCGCGAGGGGTTGACCGGGCGGCCATCGGGGTTCTCCACGCTCTGGCTGACCCCCGCCCCCTGCACGGCGATCACCACCGCGAGCGAGAGGGCCGCCAGCAGCAGCGCGGGCGAGAGCAGGCCAAGGTCGGGCAGCGTCAGTGTGGGCAGGCCGCGCGGGATGGGACTCACGTCCGCCACCTGCTGCACCGCCCCCCAGCCCAGCAAAACGACCAGCAGCGTCGGCACCACCAGCGCGACCAGGGAGGCCAGCGTGGCGAGCCGGGTCCGCGCCAGCCCGAAGACGAGGGCGAGGGCCACCACGCCCGTCACGACGGTGGGCACGTTGAACTGCGCGGGGTTCCGCAGCAGGTCCACGAACTGCACAATCTCGTTCGCCCCCCGGGGGCTGTACCCCACCAACGGCGCGAGCTGATCGAGGACGAGCACCGCCGCCACCCCGGTCAGGAAGCCGGTCATCACCGCGTGCGACACGAAACGCACCAGCCTCCCCAGCCGCAGCACGCCGAAGATCGCCAGGAAGACGCCGACGAGCAGGACGAGCAGGAACAGCGCCCCGTCCCGCTGGGCCGCCGGATAGCTCGCGATGGCCTGCCCCGCCGCCAGGGCCGAGGCGGTGGTGGTGGACACCTGCATCAGTTGGGCGCTGACCAGGGCACTCCCGGCGACGGGCGCGGCGATGCTGGTGTACAGGCCATAGACCGGATTCACCCCCGCCAGCGCCGCCGAGGCCAGCCCGTCGGGGACGCTGACCACGGCGTTGATCAATCCGGCGATGGTGTCCTGCCGCAGTTTGCCCCAGCGCGACTCGCCGGGGGCGGCCTTGGCGGTGGCGGGCATCGGGTCACTCATGGTTCCTCTCCCGGCCCGTCCCTGGTGGATGATCACAGCACTGCGAGGATTTATTTCTTTTGCCTCTCCCCCTTGAACGCTTGATACGAACTGGAAATGGGCGGCAGGAGGGTTTTCGTCGTCTGGAAGCGGGGCGAGCGAGGCTCGCCACCCCTCTCCCTAACCCTCTCCCGCAAGGGGAGAGGGAACAAGAGCGCCTCCTACACATCAAATTTCCATTGCGCATCAAGCGTGCTCTGGGGGGATGTTGGGGCTCGCAGAGCTGCGCAGCAGAGGGGGTGAACGAGCCAGGCGTCCTCAGAAAATAGACCGACAAATCGCTACGGTCGTCCCCCAGCGGACTTTCCCGGCGCACCGGCCCGCTGAGGAACAGCCGCCCGCCCCGCCCCTCCTGACGCCTCAATCCTTCCATGCCGCCACTTCGTCACGCGTTTCCACGTCGGTCCCGAATTGGCGCAGCCACTCGGCCCCCGCCGACACCGCCTCCTGCGTCGCCCCCCCGAGGATGTGACTTGCCGGGACGAGGACGACCTCCTTGTCGAGATCGAACTTGCGCGCGCGCTGGAGGCGCTCACCCACCTGCTCGTCCATCCCCGCCAGGTAGAGACGCCCGCCCGCCTCCGCCAGCTCGTGCGCGTAGTCGTTCAGGACCTCGATCAGCGTCGAACCGATCTGGTGATTCCCCCGCAGGCGCAACACCACCACGGGACGCTCGGCCCCGGCAGGGTCCGGCAGACGGTCGCCGAGCGTGCGGGCCGCCGCGAAGAAGAGGATGCCGTAGACCTCGATCACGGTGATGCTGCGGCTCGGCAGCTTCTTCGGCGGGTCCACGATGTGAATCTCGCCGTCCTCCTGCTGCACGAGGGCCCGCACCCTCACGTCACTCGCCGCGGAGGAGAGGCTGAGCACGACCGCCGCCACGACACCGATGGCGACCGCCGCCGCCACCGAGACGAGGAGCGACGCGAGGAAAGTCACGACCAGCACCCACCGACCCGACCCGGCGGTGCGCCAGATGGCGCCGAAGTCCGCGAAGCGGATCGCGCCGACCCCGGCCACGATCATCACGGCGGCGAGCACGGGCATGGGGACGAGGCTCACCAGGCCCGGCACCAGCAGGATGATCGCCAGCATGGACAGGCTGTGGAAGATGCCCGCCAGGCGGCTCTTGCCCCCGGCGCTCACGTTCAGCGCGGTCTGCCCGACCGAGCCGCCGGTGGGCATCCCCGACACGAGGCTCCCGGCGACGTTGGCGGCCCCCTGCGCGAACATGTCGCGCGAAGGGTTGGCCCGGCTGCCGTCCGGGTTCTTGTAGCTCTGGCTGATGCCCGCGCCCTGGATGGCGACGACGACCGCGAGGGCGAACGCCGAGAAGACCAGGTTGGCCGAGAGCAGGCTGAGGTCCGGCAGCCCGAACGGCGGCAGGCCACGCGGGATCGTACTCACGTCGGACACGATCTGGACATCGTCGGGCCGCCAGAACGCGACGATGGCGGTCGGGATCGCCAGCCCGATGAGCGAGGAGACATTGCTCAGCCGCGTCCGCGACAGCCCCACGATGATGGCGAGCGCAAGCAGCCCGACGAGGGTGGATTGAATGCTGATCTGCCCGAGGTTCCGCAGCAGGTCCACGAACTCCCCGATGCTGGTCTGCCCCTGGGGGCTGTAGCCGACGAGTTGGGCCGACTGGTCGAAGACGAGCACGAGCGCCACCCCGGAGAGAAAGGCGGTCATCACCGGGTAGGAGACGTAGCGCACCAGGCGTCCGGCCTTCAGCAGCCCGAAGATCGCCAGGAAGACGCCCGCGAGCGCGACGACGAGGAAAAGGGCTTCGGCCCGCTGATTCTCCGAGTAGCCCGCGATGGCTTGGCTCGCCGTCAGGGCGGACGCTCCGGTGGTCGCCACCTGCATCATCTGCGAGCTGGCGAGGAGGCTCCCCACGGCGGGCGCGACGGTGATGGCGTACAGGCCGAAAACCGGGTTGACGCCCGCGAGCGCCGCCGTCGCCATGCTGGACGGCACGCTCGCCACGCCGTTGACCAGCCCGGCGACGAGATCGTTGGGGAGGGTGCGCAGATTGAGACCGCTCATGGGGGCGGGCCGCTTCCTCTTATGGGGGTAGCCGGGTCAGTCATCCCCGCTCGCCTCGGCTTTCGCCTGCTTGTACTTCATCTCGCGGGTGCCGAACATGTTCAGGTCGAAGGGGCAGTCGTCGTCGTCCAGCTCGCGCTCGATCAGGGCGCCCAGCTTGCCCAGCATCCGCTTCAGGACCGCCGGGTCGTACCCCGGGTGGTCCAGGCTGGCGAGGTTTTCCATCTCGCCGGGGTCGTTCACCAGATCGTGCAGGGTCACGTCGCTCTGGCGGTAGAGGTCGTTCAGGTTACCGGGCCGGGCGTACTCCTGGGGGTTGAACCAGCGCACCAGCTTGTACTGACCGTCCACGACCGCGCGGAAAAAGGTCCGCCGTCCGAAATCGGGGGCACCGTACTTCTCGCCCGCCTCCTTGAGGGCCGCGTCGGGGCCGTCCTTGAAGCCCGCTCCCAGGTCGGAGACGGCGCCCAGCCCCCCGCTGGCATTCCACTCGGGGTCGAGCATGTTCAGGCCGTCCCAGGTAATGAGTGCCCCGTCGCCCGGCTGCTGGGCACTCCCGCGCGGCCCCGGCTGCTCCGGGTGGAGGATCGCCCCGCGCAGCGACCGCCCCCGGAGCTGCGGGTAGCGCAGGCGCATCTCGTCCTCGCCCAGCCCGGCGAAGTCGAGCAGCGTGGGCACGAGGTCCACGTGCGAGCCGACCGAGCCCGTGCGCTGGCCCTGCGGCCCGCCGGGCACGACCGCCGTCATGTTGACGATGGCGGCCTCGTCGTAGTGGATCGCGCCCTTCTGGTGCATCCCGTGGGCACCGTTCATCTCGCCGTGGTCGCTGGTGTAGATCACGATGGTGTTCTCCCAGAGGTTCTGCCGGTCGAGCACGTCGAGAATCCGCTGGAATTCGATATCCACCCGGCGCATACAGTTGATCAGGTAGTTGCGCCGGGACTTCCAGAGGTCGTCGCGGCCCTCGGGCGGCGCCCCGTACACCATGCGGATGTTTTCCTGGTAGGAATGCACGCCCATCGGCTGCTGCAAGAGGTCGTCGTGCACGTTGGCGGGCAACTCGGGGTCCCAGTCCTGGAAGAAGCCGAGTTTTTGCGCCGGATGCAGCATGTTCTTGAAAATGGGTCCGCCCTCGGGGAACTCGGCCTCTGAGTCCGAGTAGTAGAACATGATGTCGTGCGGGTTGACCATGCCGACGACGAGGAGCCACGGCTGGTCTATCCCCGGCGCGATGTTCTCCAGCCAGTCCGCCGTCTCGAAGGCGACCGTGCCGTCGAGCATCTCGCCCTGGAGGGGAGAGCCGAACATGTCGCCCCACTCCTGGTAGTCGGCGAAGCCGTAGGGTTCCAGCATCCCCGGCCCCGGCTTGGACTCGCTGAGGTGCCACTTGCCCTTGAACGCCGTGTAGTACCCCTGCTCGCGCAGCATGGTGCCCAGGGTCGGCACGTCGGGCGAGAGGCCCGTCGGAATCCAGGCGAAGTTGGTGTTGTCCCACAGCCCGACCTTCTTGGCGTGCTGCCCGGTCCACATCGTCGCGCGGGACGGCGTGCAGATCGGCACGGTGCAGTAGTGGCGGTCGAAGGTGACCCCCTGATTCTGGAGGCGTTCCAGGGCGGGCAATTCCACGCCTTCCGGCAACCTCATATGCACGTCCCACTGGTCGATGCACAGGACCAGGATGTTGGGCCGCTGCTGCCCGCCGCCCTGTCCGTCCTTGGGCTGCGCTTTCTTCTGTTCGTCCCCGCCGTTTTCTTTCGCCATACGTTCCCTCCCTAAATTTCCCGCCGTGAGCTGCCCCACGAGATGGGTGACGATCAAGCCTGCTCGGTCTGGCCCTCGTTGTCGCGGCTGAGCCTGCGGGCGAGGAAGAGCAGCATGACGATGCCCAGCGCGTTGGAGAGCGTCAGGATCACCAGCACGTTGGGGTCGCTGAAGTTCTGGGTGGCGATGATCAGCCCGGCGGCGGTGTTGCGCTGCGCGGTGCCCAGGGCGCCCACGTCCTCGGTGTGGTCCTCGCCCTTGCCCAGCACGTACCCGATGCCGAACGCCGCGAGCACGAACACGACACCGAGCAGGATGGCCCCCGTCCCCACGATGTCCAGCATGTTGGGCAGGTAGCCGATCAGGGTCGCGCCGAGCACCACGTACAGGGCGTAGTTGCCGATCTTCGCGGCCCACGGCTGAATCGTCTTGGCGAACCCGGTCAGAAATTGCGCCAGCAGCATCCCGACCGCGATGGGAAGCAGCAGTTGCAGGAACAGCGAACGGGCGACCGCCCAGGCATTCACGCTGATCCCTTCCAGCACCAGGGGCAGCACCAGGGGCGCATAGATGACCGTGCCCACCATCAGCAGCAGCATGGTCGCGGCGCCCAGGGCGAGGTCGTGCTCCGAGGTCTGGGTGAGCTTGATCAGGAAGGGCGCCCCGGCGCACAGCGCGAAGATCAGGAGGCCCGCCTCCAGCGCCGGGGGGAAGGTGAAGAGGTTCACCGCCAGGATCATCACCAGCGGGGCCAGGACGAAGTTCGCCAGCAGCATCTTGAGGACGAAGGGCCACTCCTTCCAGTACCCCACGATGTCGGGCAGCTTCTGGGTCAGGCCGACGTTGAGCATGGTGGAGATCACGAAGATCGGGACGGCGAACCCGGCGAGCCGTTGCAGGAACTCAAACATGGATGCCCCTCACGCCCGCCGCCCGACGTAGCGGCCCCGGTTGGCGTACCCCGAGCTGCCCCAGCCGCCGAGGTCCAGCAGCACCGCCAGGAGCAGCCACAGCCAGCTCAGCGCGGGGAGCCCCGCCGGGGTCCACAGCAGGACGTAGAGCAGCGTGGTAAAGGGCAGGAAGATCACCCCGAGAATCGGCAGCAACCACGCCCCGCCAAACGCGGCGGTGAAGAGAACGGGCCGCGCCAGCCAGATCAGGAGCACACCCAGCCGGGGAAAGAGACCCGCGAAGATGCCGAACAGACAACCCATACGTTCCTCCCCTGCCGGGCCTCACGTCGCCCGGACGACGCAGCGAAAACCGATGTGACCCGTGGACGTGTCCACCGCCTCGCCCTGGCGGGCCGCCGGGCGGTAACGCAGGCAGAAGTTCGGGGCGCACAGGTGCGAGCCGCCCTTGAGAACACGGCGCGGAATCTGGGCGTCCGGCCCCCCGGACGGGTGGCTCCCCCCCGCCGAGTCCACCCGGGGGTTGCGGGGGATGCAGCACGCCCCCCCCGCCTCGCCCGGGTGACGGGGCCGGAAGAAGTCGCTCGTCCACTCCCACACGTTGCCCGCCATGTCGTAGAGGCCGTAGCCGCCCGGCGGGAAGACGCACACCGGGGAGGTGCCCGCGTACCCGTCCAACTCCAGGTTCAGCCACGGGAACTCGCCCTGCCAGGTGTTCGCCATCTGCTGCCCCCCCGGCGTGGGGTCGTCGCCCCAGACGTAGCGAGCGCCGTCCAGCCCCCCGCGCGCGGCGAACTCCCACTCCGCCTCGGTGGGGAGCGTCTTGCCCATCCAGGCCGCGTAGGTGGCGGCGTCCTCATGGGCGAGGTGGACGGCGGGGTGGCGGTAGCGTCCGTCGAGGGTGCTTCCGGGTCCCTCGGGGTGACGCCAGCACGCGCCGGGGACGTAGGCCCACCAGTGCGCGGGGTCGCGCAGGTCGACGCGGCCCCCCGGGCGCCGGAACACCAGCGAGCCGGGAACGAGCAGGGCCGGGTCGATGCCGGGGTAGCCCTCGGGGTCGGGCGCCCGCTCGGCCACCGTCACGTACCCGGTGGCCCGGACGAAGCGGGCGAACTCGGCGTTCGTGACGGGGTGCTCGTCCATCCAGAACCCGTCCACGGTGACGCGGTGGGCGGGGCGCTCCTCGGGGTAGAACTCGTCCGAGCCCATCCGGAAGGTGCCCCCCGGAATCCAGACCATGTGGGGCGAGGGGGGGAGGGATGTGGTCGTCTGGATGGGCGCCGTCTGCGTGGGTCCGGTCATGGGACTGCCCTCCCTTCTGATTTCGGTGTCGGGCCGCCGGGGCCTACCCTGCCAGGCAGGGAGCTACAGACTCCGCAGCCGAAAAGCCCAGCAGGGTCAGCACGATGCCCGCGATGACGGCGTAGAACCCGACGAGGTACGCGGTCGTGATGATCCCGGCGAGCGGATTGAGCAAGAGCAGGATGCCCAGGATCACGAGCAGCAGGCCGCTGAGGCCGACCAGCCACTCGCCCGCGCCCGGAATCTCCGCCCGCCAGCGGATCGCCGCGACGCAGGCCCCCGACGAGCGGGGACAGGTGGAGCAGCCGACCGAGCACGGCCCCGAGGAGGGCGCCCAGCAGCGCGGCGCGTTCGGCGGGCAGCTCCCGGGTAGAAAGCCGCACCTCGCCCGAGCGGTCCCGGGTGATCAGGGCGGCGCTGTACGTGCCGAGCAGCCCGGCCCGGTGCAGCGCCGAGACGGCGGCGAAGTCCTCCTTCGCCTGCTGGGGATCCTGAAAAGTCGCCCGATAACGAAACGGTCGGGTGTCGGCCATCGTTCATGCCCCTTCCTGAGAAGGCGGAGAGGAGTCGGCAGGCGGGCAGACTGACGCGGGGTCCGTTCAGGGTGGAGGACGAAGCTGTCTGAAAAGTGAGAACCCGAGTAAAACGTGCAAATCTGTAGCTCATGGTCCGGTCAGGTCGGACACCTGCGGACTTCGGCGAAAGCGTGGGCCGGACTGTGGTATATCCGACAGGTCGAGGCGGGAAGATTCGAGGGACGCGGGGGCGTCACCCGGAGGAATTGCTATGTGGAACACGCTGTCTATCGTCGCCGGTGTCCTCGCGGCCCTCGCGCTGCTGCTGGGCTTCATCCCGCTGCTGGGCTGGACGAACTGGTTTCTGACCCTGCCGCTCGCCATCCTGGGGCTGATCTTCGGCGCGGTGGGCCGCAGTCGGCAGGGCCAGGTCCTGAACCTCGTGCTGATCGCCCTCGCGGCGCTGCGGCTGTTTCTGGGCGGCGGGGTGCTGTAGCGGCACCGCAAACTCCGGAGGTGAGGGGATGCGCGCAGAACAGGTGACCGACCCGGTGGCCTACCACGCGGAGGGCCCGGTCTGGTCGGACCGCTGGGGCGGCCTGCGCTGGGTGGACATGCTCGCGGGGGACGTGCTGTCGCTGGGGGCGGACGGTTCGGTGGGCCGCAAGCACGTCGGTAAGGTGGCCGCCGCCCTGCGCCCCCGCCGTGGGGGTGGCGCCGTGATCGGCGTGGAGCGGGGCTTCGCGCTGGAGGACCCGGACGGGACGATCAGAACGCTCCCGGAAGTCTGGTCTGACCCCGGCATCCGCATGAACGAGGGCGGCTGCGACCCCGACGGGCGCTTCTACTGCGGCTCGATGGCCTACGACCAGACACCCGGGGCCGCCAAGCTCTACCGCCTGAACCCGGACGGCACGGTCGAGGTGGTGCTGGAGGGCGTCACCGTCTCCAACGGCCTGGAGTGGAGCCCGGACGCCATGCTGGCCTATTACAACGACACCGCGACCTTCCGCGTCTCCGTCTTCGACTACGACCGGAACAAGGGATTGACCAACCGGCGGACCTTCGTGGACCTCACGGACGAGAGGCTGCGGCCCGACGGCCTGACGGTGGACTCGCAGGGGGGCGTGTGGGTGGCCCTCGCAGGCGGGGGCGCGGTGCGGCACTATGCGCCGGACGGCAAACTGGCGGGCGTGATCGAGCTGCCCGCGAGGAAGGTCACGGCCTGCACCTTCGGGGGGCCGGGGCTGGAGACGCTCTACGTCACCACGTCGCGCGAGAACCTGGAGCCGGGCGAAGACCCGCTGGCCGGGTCCCTCTTCCGCGCGGAGGTCGGCGTGCGGGGCCAATCCGTGCGCGAGTTCGCCGGTTAGGTGGCCGGTCACCAGGAGGGGTGGGGCACATGATCGAGAGACTCCTGCTGTTCGGCGCGACCGGCGACCTCGCGGGCCGGTTCCTGCTCCCCGCCCTCGCCGAGCTGCGCGACGCGGGCAAGCTTCCGGGGAACTCTCAGGTCTTCGGCTCCGCGACCACCGACTGATGGACGTGCTGACCGGCGACAGCACCCTGTCCATCCGCGGCGACGAGGCCGAGGAGTCCTGGCGGGTGCTCACGCCCGTCTTGCAGGCGTGGGCGGAGAACCGGGTGCCGCTGGAGGACTACCCGGCGGGTTCGCCCGGTCCGCCGCCGCGCTGAGGGGAGCTGCCGAGCGACACCTCGGGGAGGGCCCGTGTCCGCAGGGCGATATGGACGGTCGCACGGCCCCTTCACGCGTCATAGGCTCAAGCGCCCGAAAACAGCCGTCGAGGGGCGGGAACGAGACAACGCCCTGGCAACGTGCTTCGCTCGTGTCCTGTTGGATAGGTGTCCTCGGCAGACACTCCTTCGGGGTGCCACGCGCCGTCAACCCTCAGGTCGATCATGTTCCCATGAGCGCGGCGACACCTGCGCCGGTCTCTGCCCAGACCGAACACACGCCGGCACCCGTGCATTCGATCCCCCGTAGGACCGTAAGCTTGAGGAATGGACACGGCAGAGGTCGTCGTCGTCGGCTTGGGCGCGGTGGGCAGCGCCAGCCTGTATCAACTGGCCAAGCGCGGCGCGCGGGTGATCGGGATCGACCGCTTCGCGCCCCCTCACACCCACGGCTCCACCCACGGCGAGAGCCGGATCACCCGGCAGGCCATCGGCGAAGGGGAAGCGTATGTGCCGTTCGTCCTGCGCTCCCACGAGATCTGGCGTGAGCTGGAAGCCGCCACCGGCGAGGCGTTGATGCTGACGTGCGGGGGCCTCATCCTGAGCAGCCACCTCGACGAGCCTCCCCATCCCTCCAAGGCCAGCTTCCTGGAACGCACCATTCGGGCCGCACGGCGTTACGACATTCCGCACGAGATTCTGGAGGCCCCCGAGTTGACCCGGCGCTTTCCACAACTGGGCTTGCGGGGCGGCGAACGCGGCTACTACGAACCGGGCGCGGGCGTGGTCCATCCTGAAGCCTGTGTGCGGACCCAACTCGAACAGGCCCGCCACCGGGGCGCGGACATCCACACGGATGAAACAGTGCTGGAGATCGAGCCCCTTCGGGACGGTGTTCGGCTGCGGACCACGCGGGGTGAGTACCGGGCCGGGCGGGTCGTGGTCAGCGTGGGCGCGTGGGCGGCCCAGTTGCTGGGGGAAGCGCTCCGGCGGCTGTTGCGGGTCCAGCGCCGGGTGCTGTACTGGTTCGAGCCCGAAGGTGCGGAGCGTGCCCGCGCGTACTCCCCCGAGCACTTCCCCGTGTTCATCTGGAGTCACGGTCCCCGCGACCACGACTATTTCTACGGTTTTCCGCAGCTCGCGGCGGGCGTCAAGGTCGCCGCCGCCGCCATCGCCGATCCGACCTCGCCCGAGGACGTGAACCGTGAGGTCAGCGTGGCCGAGGGGGAGGCGATGTACCGCGAGCACGTGCGGGGCCGCCTGCTCGGGGTGAGTCCACGCCTGTTGCGAGCGGCGACGTGCCTATACACGTCCACCTCCGACCATGACTTCATTCTCGACCACCACCCGGATTGCGACCGCATCCTGATCGCCTCGCCCTGCTCCGGGCACGGGTTCAAGCATTCTGCCGCCATTGGCGAGGCGATGGCACAACGGGTGCTTGACGAACACATGCGCTTTGATCTGCGCGCCTTCGCCCTGGACCGCTTCTCCCGGGCTTCCGCCAGCTTTTGAGTGGAGCGGCGGAACGCCGAGTTTGGGAGGACCTTCGAGGACAAACGGCAGACGCGAACTCTGGACGGGCGTTTTCGGGCGGGCGGGCTGACTCCCGACTTCACGCCTTCCCACCTCCCCAGGCGGCCCGTCCCCCGGAGTTCCCAGGCTGAGCCACACCATCCCAAGGAGAACCGAATGACGGACGAGAGAGCGAAAGCCACGGGCAGCAGGACCGAGGACACCTCGCAGCGCACGGGTAAACCGCAAGAGCCGGACACGTTCCCCTCTCCCCCCGACGAGACCGGGGAGAGCCCGGACGCGGGCACCGCCGACCAGGACGCCTGGACGAGCGAGACGGAGAGGAGGAACCGCCAGCCGCCGACGCCCAGCCGTTACGCCCTCACCGTTTGGGGAAGCGGCTCAGCGGGAAGGTATCCACGTTCGCCGAACGCTGCTGCACGAGAACGCCGCCGTCCACCACGATGAACTGGCCCGTGATGTAGGCCGCGTCGGGCGAGGCCAGGAAGAGGGCGGCGCCCGTCAGGTCCTCGGGGGTGCCGTAGCGGCCCAGCGGCACGACCCCCTCGCGGGTGCTCAGGTCCTCGCCGCTCAGGCCGTAGGTGTTGATGAAGCCGGGCGTCACGCCGTTGACCCGCACTCCGTAGGGCGCCAGGTCGAGCGCCATCGCGCGGGTCAGGGCCTCGACCCCACCCTTCGCGGCGTCGTAGGCGGTGAAGCCCCGGTGGGCGCGGGTGGCGCCGCCGCTCGACACGTTCAGGATGACCCCCGAGCGCCGCTCGACCATCGCGGGCGCGGCCCGGCGGGAGCACAGGAAGACGCCCTTCAGGTTGACCCCGAGCAGGGTGTCCCACCACGCCTCGTCCGCCTCCAGGAAATGCCGCTGGTCGCTGGTGATCGCCGCGTTGTTGATCAGGACCCCCGCGGGCCCCCACTCACGCTCCAGCTCCCCGAACATCCGGTCCACTTCTCCGGACCGGGACACGTCGCCCGGCACGGCGAGCGCCTCTCCCCCATTTCTGCCGATCTCCTCGGCCACGGCGGCGGCGGCTTCCTCCCTCAGGTCGTTGACGGCCACGCGGGCCCCCTCCGCGGCAAAGCGCAGGGCGAAGGCGCGCCCGATGCCCTGGCCGCCGCCGGTGACGAGGACGGTCGTTTCCGTGAGACGTGACATAGGGCTATTGTGCCGGGCCGGAGAGGACCAGGGGGCGGGTGGACTGCCGGACGCGCAGCACCCCGAAACGCTGGGGCGGCGGGGCGGCCTGGGGGAGGTCGATCAGGCCGAGCAGCAGCCGGGCGGCGTCCTCCCCCAGCCCCTGGCTGGGAATCTCCATCAGGGTCAGGGGCGGGGACAGATGGGGAGCCAGCGGGTGGTTCCCGAAGGCCGCCACGCCGATGTCCTCCGGAATCCGCAAGCCCTGGGCGCCCAGGGCCGTCATCAGGCCGATGGCGATCAGGTCGTTGTAGCAGACCACGGCGTCGGGCATCTCCCGGCCCTGGTGGAGCTGGGCGCTCGCCTGCTCGCCGCCCGGCACGTCGGGGGACGTGGCCCGGACGACCTGGGCGTCCAGCCCGGCCCGCGTGAGGGCGGCGCGGTAGCCCCGCTCGCGCCCGGCGTCCACCCAGAAGGGCGGGCCCGCCAGGTAACAGATGCGGCGGCGGCCCTGGGCGATCAGGTGACTCGTGAGCTGGAAGGCCGCCGTTTCCTCGGCGACGGTGACGGCAGGCAGCCCCGCCGCGGGTCGGCCCACCGTGACGATGGGGCGCTCCGGGTCGTGCAATTCACGGAGTTCCTCGTCGCTCAGGCGGGACCCGGCGAGGATCAGGCCGTCGGTGCGGGCGCGCAGCGTCTCGATAAGCTGGCTCTCGCGCTGGGCACTTTCCTGGGCGTCCACCAGCAGCACCGCGTACCCGGCCTGTGCCGCCACCTGGCTGGCCCCCTTGACCAGGGCCGTGAAGTGCGGGTTGAGGATGTCGAGCAAGACGATGCCCAGCGCCCGCGTCCTCCCGGTACTCAGGATCTGGGCGTGGAGGCTGGCCTGGTAGCCGAGTTTGGAAACCGCTTCCCAAACCTTTCTCTCGGTCTCGGGCTGGAGCTTCTGGGTGCCGTTGACGACCTTGGAGACGGTGGAGCGGGCCACCCCAGCCGCCAGGGCCACGTCGGAAATCGTCGGTTTCTTGCGTTTGGTCATGACGGCCTCTGCTTGGGTGAGATGGGCGCACACGGGCGACGACGGCGGGTGTCTCGGGATAGGCTGGGAAACTTCTGCTCGTATTAGACACGATTTTCGGTCGGGCTGTACGCCTCCGTGACTGTAGCGTTCCGGAAACCGCTTGACAGCGAGATCAACCGTAGCCTAATCTCTGGGAAACCGATTTCCAAAAACAGTCCGTCCCGCTGGGAGACGACGCCTCCGCCTCGCCCTGCCCTACGGTGGAGGCTCCCACTCTCCCAGCCACACTCCTCAGCAGAGGTGGTTATGCGTCAACTCTCCCCGTGCATCCGGGCCGTTTCTCCCGCCGCGAGCCCCAGTCGCGTCTCGCACCATCGGCGGACGCCGCGCCTTCCCGGGGAGGTGGACGGGTGAGCGGGCCCCTGCACGGTCAGCGCGCCGTGGTGACGGGCGGCAGCGGCATCCTGGGCCGGGTGATGGCCCTGACGCTGGCGGAGGACGGCGCGGCGGTGTACGTCGGGGGCCGGACCGCCGAGAGTTCCGAACAAGCTATTGCCGAGGTGCTGGAGGGCCACCCGAACCGGGCCGAGTTGCAAGGCCGGTTGACACCCCTCGTGTTCGACGTGCTGGACCCGGCCTCGATGCACGCCGCCGCCGCCGAGGTGGACCGGGCGGGCGGGACCGACATCCTGATCAACGCCGCCGGGGGCAACGTGCCCAGCGCGTCCACCACGCCGGACACCACCTTTTTCGACGTGGACCTGCGCGCGGTGGAGAAGGTCATCGACCTGAACCTGATCGGCACGGTCGCCGCCACCCAGGCGTTCGCGCGGGGAATGTGCGAGCGCGGCCAGGGGGTCATCGTGAACGTCTCCAGCATGTCCGCCGTCCGCCCCCTCACCCGCGTGCTGGGCTACAGCGCCAGCAAGGCCGCCGTCGACAACTTCACCCAGTGGCTGGCCGTGAACCTCGCGCAGCAGTACGGGCGGGGCCTGCGGGTGAATGCGGTGGCGCCAGGCTTTTTCCTGACCGAGCAGAACCGTTACCTGATGCTGAACGGGGACGGCAGTCCCACGCCCCGGGCACAGTCGGTCCTGGCCCACACGCCGCAGGGACGCTTCGGTGAGCCGGGCGACCTCGCGAGTACCCTGCGCTGGCTGGTCTCGCCGCACAGCGCTTTCGTGACCGGGATTATCGTTCCGGTGGACGGCGGCTTCAGCGCCTTCGCAGGGGTCTGACGATGACCTCCCGCGACTGGAGCGTCCCCGAGGACTTCCTCTTCGGGCAAGGCGCCCGCGTGCGCGACACGGCGCTGGACCTCTACCGCGTGGTCGAGGGTCTGGGGCTAGTCTGCCCCCACGGGCACGTGAGTCCAAATCTGCTCGCCGACCCGGACGCGCGCTTCGCCAACCCCACCGAACTGCTCGTCAAGTACGACCATTACCTCTTCCGCCTGCTGTACAGCCAGGGGGTGCCGCCCGGGGCGCTGGGCGTGGGGCAGGCCCCCGGCAGCTACGACCCCCTGAAGGCGTGGGAGGTGTTCTGCGCGCACTTCCACCTCTTCGACGGCACCCCCAGCGGGCTGTGGCTCCGCATCGAGCTGACGCGCCTGTTCGGGGTGAAGGAAAAGCCGAACGCCGGCAACGCCCGCAAGGTCTACGACCAGATTCAGGGGTGCCTCGACACGCCGGAGTTCACCCCGCGCGCCCTGTTCCGCCGCTTCGGCATCGAGATTCTCGCCACCACCGACGCCGCCGAGGACAGCACCGAACCCCACCAGAGGGCGCAGGCGGACGGCTACCGGGTCATCCCCACCTTCCGCCCGGACGGCCTGCTGCAAATGAATCTACCGGGCTGGAAGGGGCGGCTGGAGAAGCTGGAGGCGGTGACCGACCGCAGCATCGGCAGCTACCGCGACTTGCTGGACGCCCTGCGGGAGCGGCGTCAGGCGTTCAAGGCTGCCGGAGCGACCGCCACCGACCACGGCGCGGCCACGGCGGACATCGCCCCCATCTCCGAGCACGAGGCGGAAAGCCTGTTCACCCTCGCCCTGCAAGGTCGCCTCATACCCGAGCAGGCCCGGCGCCTGGAGGGGCACGCCCTGTTCGACCAGGCCCGCCTCAGCGCCGAGGAAGACGGCCTGGTGATGCAGCTCCACGTGGGCTCCACCCGCAACCACAACCGGGAACTGTTCGAGAAGTACGGCCCGGACATGGGGGCAGACATCCCGCACCGGGTGAACTGGACCGAGGGCCTGCGACCCCTGCTGGACGCTTTCGGCAACCACACGCCGGGGCGCGAGCTGCACGCCATCCTCTTCACCCTGGACGAGGCCACCTACAGCCGCGAACTTGCCCCCCTGGTCGGGCACTACCCCAGCCTGCGCCTCGGGCCGCCGTGGTGGTTCCACGACAGCGTGAAGGGGATCGAGCGCTATCTGGACGCCGTGACCGAGACGGCCACCCTGCACAACACCGCCGGGTTCAACGACGACACCCGCGCCTTCCCCAGCATCCCCGCCCGCCACGAGGTCTGGCGCCGAACCGTCTGCAACTGGCTCGCCGGGCAGGTGGGACGGGGCATCCTCGCCCCCGAAGAGGCGCGGCACCTGGCCCGGCTGGCGGCGCATGACCTGGCGGTGCGGGCGTACCGGCTCGACCTGAAGTGACCGACCGCGCAGGCGCCCCTGGCCCTGCCCAAGGATGCGGCCCTCTTCCCCGCCTCGCCCCCTCACTCAGGAGGAAGCCATGACGACCATGTTGCCCGGCCAGACGCCTCAGCCCCCGCTGCCGCCCACCCCGGAGGAGGCCGTCCTGAACGAGGCCCGCAGGTCACGCGGCGCTTCGGTGGGCACGCTGTCATTCTTCAACGCCATCGAGAACACGGAAGGCAGCCTGCTCAACGTGATCGGGCCGCTGATCCGCAACGGCTTCGGCATCGGCCTGGCCGAGATCGGTGTGATCACCGCCCTGGGCCGCGTCGCTCGCATGGTTTTCGGGCCGCTGTGGAGCATGATCGCCGACCGCTGGGGCCGCAAGAGCGTGCTGATCATCACGGCCTTCTGGGGTGTGTTCACGCTGGCGGCGGGCTTCGCGCAGTCCTATCAACAGTTTCTGCTGCTGTACGGCATCGGACTCATCGGCACCGTGGCCGCAGAACCCATCAGCAACGGCATCCTCTCCGACCTGTACAAGGACACGGAACGTGGCAAGGCGTTCGGAACGCTCCGCTCCGTGGGCACGTTGCTGGGCCTGGTGATCACGCCCGTCCTCGGACAACTGGGGAACATCCCCGACAACGAGGGCTGGCGCTACGGCATGTACATCATGGGCGGCATCGGCCTCCTGACCGGCGTGATGGTGTGGGCCTTCGTGAAAGACCCCCGCGACGCCCTCAAGAAGGCGGGCCTGCGCCAGGGCAAGGAAGACCAGTTCCGCTTCGCCGACGTGCCCAAAATTCTGGCTATTCCGACGATGGCGCTGCTCGCCGTGCAACTGCTGCTCATCACCAGCCTGGTGCTGCTCGCCTTCATGATCTTTTTCTTCACCGATGTGCGCGGCTACAGCCCCACCGAGGCGACCTACCTCTACACCACCTTTATCGCGGGTTTCGGCATCAGCTCCTTTCTCGGCGGATTGATGGGCGATTCCTTCGTGAAGAGGATGGGAGACAAGGGCCGCATCGTCTTGATGCAGATCTACCTCGTGCTCTTCGCCGGGATGAGCTTCCTCGCCACCCAGATCGACTGGCCCAGCCGGACCTTCGATTACGGCATCTGGTTCATCTTCGGGCTGATCGGCTCCATCGGCTTCTCCGGCTGCGTGCTGCCGATGGTCTCCACCGTCGTTCCCCCGCAGTACCGCTCGACCTCGTTCGCGCTGCTGTTCTCCTTCATCCAGGGAGGCATCGCGGCCATCCTGTCGCTGTACCTCGGCAGGCTCGCGCAGCAGTACGGCCTGCGCCCGGTGTTCTTCTGGCTCGTCACCGTGCCCTACGCGGTCAACGCGCTGTACTGGTTCCTGTTCTACCGCACCTACCCCCGCGACAAGGCCCGAATGGACGCCCTGGTCAGGGCCACCGCCACCGCCACCGACTGAACCCCCGAGGGAGGTGGGTCAGGCTCGCCTCCCTCACCGATTCGCGAAAGGAGCACCCCCATGCTTTATCCCGTCCAGAACGACAAGCGCAACCGCCTCGACCTCAGCGGCATCTGGGATTTCCGAACCGACCCGAACCACGTGGGCGAGGCCGAGGGCTGGGCCGGGGGCCTGAGCGGCGAGGTCCGCCCGATGGCCGTGCCCGGAAGCTGGAACGAGCAGTACGCCGACCTGTTCAACTACCTCGACCTGTCGTGGTACGTCCGCAAGACCTACGTGCCGAGTGGCTGGCGGGGTCAGCGGGTCATGATCCGCGTCGGCTCCGCGCCCTATTACGCCGAGGTGTACGTGAACGGCACCAAGGTCGGCGCGCACGAGGGCGGGCACCTGCCCTTCGAGTTCGACATCACCGATCAGGTGCGGTGGGGCGAGGAAAACACCGTCGCCGTCAGCGTGGAGAACAACCTCTCGCCCCAGCGGGTGCCGTCGGGGAACATGGATTCGGCCATCGGCGCCTTCGCGTCCTACCCCAAGACGACCTATGACTTCTTCCCCTTCGCGGGATTGCACCGCCCGGTCTGGCTGTACTCGGTGCCGCAGCGGCACATCCAGGACGTGAGGGTCGTGACCGACCTCCAGGGGACGGACGGCGTGGTCAGGGTGACGGTCCACGCGGACGCCGGGACGGGCCGCCTGGAATTGGGGGACCTGGGGGCCGACCTGACCTTCCAGAACGGGGTGGCCGAGGCCGAGCTGCGCGTCCCGAACGCCCGGCGCTGGTCGGACAAGGACCCCTTCCTCTACGACCTGCACGTCCGCACGGAGGACGACCACTACAGCCTCAAGGTGGGCATCCGCACCGTCGCCGTGGAGGGCGGGAAGATTCTGCTCAACGGCGAGCCGGTGAAGCTCAACGGCTTCGGGCGGCACGAGGACTTCATCGCCAGCGGCAAGGGGCTGAACCTGCCCCTGCTGGTCAAGGACTATCAGCTCATGCGCTGGACGGGCGCGAACGCCTACCGCACCAGCCATTACCCGTACTCCGAGGAGGAGATGATGCTCGCCGACCAGGAGGGCTTCCTGATCATCGACGAGATTCCCGCCGTCTCGCTGAACTTCGAGAACGAGGAGAACGTCGCCGCCCGGCTGCGGATGTGCCAGCAGCAGATCGACGAACTGATCGCCCGCGACAAGAACCACCCCTCGGTGGTGATGTGGTGCGTGGCGAACGAGCCCATGCCCGGCAACCTGAGGCTCGCCGGGGCGGGCACGAAAGAGGAGTTCAAGGACGACCCCACCGCCGAGCGCGGCGAGAAGTTCCTCAACACCCTCTTGCGGCAGGCCAAGGACCTCGACCCCACGCGGCCCGTCACCCTCGTCGGCCTGATGGGCGGCCCCACCGCCTGGCTCGCGGAGACGGACGTAATCTGCATCAACCGCTATTGGGGCTGGTACATCCTGGGCGGGCAACTGGGCGAGGCGCGCGAAGGGCTGACGGCGGAACTCGACCGCCTGTGGGAGCAGTTCGGCAGGCCCATCATCATGACCGAGTTCGGCGCGGACACGATGGCGGGGATGCACGGCCAGCCGCCCGTCATGTGGACCGAGGAGTACCAGGCCGACTACATCCGCTTCCACCTCGAGGAGGCCGAGAAGCGCGACTACGTGGCCGGGATGCAGGTCTGGAACTTCGCGGACTTCGCCGCCGTGCAGAGCATCATGCGGGTGGGCGGGCTTAATATGAAGGGCGTGTTCACCCGCCAGCGCACGCCGAAGATGGCCGCCCACGTCCTGCGCGAGTTCTGGGTGGACCGCCCCTCAAAGGGCGAGCCGTCCTCCGGCCAGGCCGTGTCCAGTCCCCAGCGCGGCGAAAAGGAGTTGTCGCGGTGACCCTTCTGGCCCGAGCCGTTGCCCCTCCAGGCGAACTCCTCGATGAGGGGACAATTACCCGCACCCTGGAGCCGCTGCGGGGCCACTTCACGGGCCAGAAGGTCCTCGTCCTGATCCCCGACCACACCCGCACCCTGCCGCTGCCGCAACTGTTCCGCCTGCTCGCAGACGTGCTCTCGGACGCCTCGCAGCTCGACTTCATGGTGGCGCTGGGCACCCACCCGCCGATGACGGACGAGCACATCCGCCAGATTCTCGGCCTGACCGAGGAGGAGCGGAAAGGCAAGTACGGCCACATCCGCCTGCTGAACCACGAGTGGGCCGACCCCGAAACGCTCGTCAGCATCGGCACCGTGACGCAGGAGAAGGTGAAGGAGATCGCCGGGGAACGCTGGCACCCCACCCTGGGCGGCGACGTGGATATCCTGATCAACCGGGCGGCGGTGGAGGCCGATAGACTCGTGATTCTCGGGCCCACCTTCCCGCATGAGGTGGTGGGCTTCTCGGGCGGGGCGAAGTACCTCTTCCCGGGGATCAGCGGCGCGGACATGATCAACGTCACCCACTGGCTCGGCGCCCTGGCAGGGGTGCGCGGCACCATCGGCATCAAGGACACGCCCGTGCGCGCCCTGATCCACGAGGCGGCGACCCACCTTCAGACGCCCCTCACCCTGATCGCCCTGGTGGTGCAGGGCAAGGGGCTGGGGGGCATGTTCGTCGGTGATCACCTGGAGGCTTGGTCGGCGGCGGCGGACCTGTCGAGCGAGCGGCACATCGTCTGGGTGGAGCAGCCCTACCGCTTCATCCTGTCCGCCGCGCCCCCGATGTACGACGAGCTGTGGACGGCGGGCAAGGCGATGTACAAGCTGGACCCCGCCCTCGCCGACGGCGGCGAGCTGGTGATCTACGCACCGCACCTGGAGGAGGTGAGCGTCGTCCACGGGCGCTACATCTCCGAGATCGGCTATCACACGGTACCGTACTTCCTGAACCAGTGGGAAAAGTTCGACCACGTGCCGCTCGGCGTGATCGCCCACAGCACCCACGTGCGTGGCGACGGCGAGTGTGTGGACGGCCACGAGGTGCCGCGCGTGAAGGTGACCCTCGCCAGCCGCGTCAGCCCCGAGGACTGCGCCCGGTTGAACCTGGGTTACCTCGACCCCGACTCCATCAACCTCGACGACTACGAAGGCCGCGAGGACGAGGGCGTGCTGCTCGTTCGTAAGGCCGGGGAGACACTGTACAGGTACAGGGGGGAGGAATGACCACGGCGACTGCCAAAGTCACGCTGACCTTTTCCGAGATCAGCGACCGCCTGCACGGCGCCGACCTGCCGGACGTGGACTTGGTGGTGGGCATCGCCCGGGGCGGCCTGGTGCCCTCCAGCCTCGTCGCCCACCAACTGCGCGTCCCGCTGACCGTGATGCGGGTGAACTACCGCGACGACGACAACAAGCCGCGCGGCGACGAGCCACGGCTGCTCCTCCCGCCCGACATGGACCTAGGCGGCAAACGCGTCTTGCTGGTGGACGACGTGAGCGTGAGCGGGGCGACCCTGCGCTTCGCCGCCGGGCTTCTGGGTGACCCCGCACATGTCACCACCCTGACCCTCAAGGGCAAGGCGGATATCGTCCTCTTCCCCGAGGTGCGCTCGTGCGTGAACTGGCCCTGGAGTCTGCCGTGAAGACGAACGCCGTCATCGTCATGGGCGTGTCGGGCAGCGGCAAGACCACCATCGGGGCGGCGCTGGCCGGGCGGCTGGGGTGGGCCTTCGCCGACGCCGACGACTACCACCCCGCCGCGAACCGCGAGAAGATGAGCCGCGGCACTCCCCTGACCGACGAGGACCGCGTGCCCTGGCTGGAGGCCCTGCACGAAATGATCGCCGACCACGTGCGCCGGGACAAGCCGGTGGTGCTCGCCTGCTCCGCCCTCAAGGAAAGCTACCGCCGCATCCTGATCGGTGACCTTCAGGGCGTGCGGATCGTCTTCGCCCAGGGCAGCCGGGAACTCATCGCCGAGCGGATGCGGGCGCGGCAGCACTTCATGCCCGTCACCCTGCTCGACAGCCAGTTCGCCGCGCTGGAGGTGCCGAGAGGCGCCCTCACCGTGGACATCAGCCGACCGCTGGAGGAGATCAGTCAGCGCCTCGCCGCCGAGCTGGCCGACCCGGCGCCGACTGAACCGGCGTAACCCTCGGCGCCCACCCTCATTCGCAGCGGTCCGGAAGGTGCAGGCTTTTCTATCAACCCAGAGCAGTTCTTTCGCTTGGCTCTGAGGAGAAGGTTTGGCTGGTCACACGCCCCCTCACCCTTTGCTTCGCAACGCCCTCTCTGCTTCGCAGCTTTGCAAGTCCCGCAGGGGGAGAGGGTCGAAAGAGCCAGCAAGACATCCAAGCTCGCTGTCGTCGGCGCGGACATGCCGCACCCGGTTAAGAAAAAGGCCTGCTCCCCCCGAACCGCGAAAGGAGACTGTCATGACCCAGCCCACCCCGGAGGTCGTCCCCGCCGCCCAGAATCCCGCCCAGGCCGACATCGGCGTGATCGGGCTGGCGGTGATGGGCGAGAACCTGATCCTGAACATGGCGAGCAAGGGCTTCACGGTCGCCGCCTTCAACCGCACCGTCAGCAAGGTCACCGAGTTCACGGCGGGGCGCGCGAGGGGCCAGACCATCGTGGGCGCGGCCACCCTGGAGGAGTTCGTCTCGGCCCTCAAGTCCCCGCGCAAGGTCATGCTGATGGTGAAGGCCGGACAGGCGGTGGACGACTTCATCGCGCTCGTGAAGCCCCACCTCGAACCCGGCGACATCATCATCGACGGCGGGAACAGCCACCCCGCCGACTCGACCCGGCGCACGAAGGAGCTCGCCGCCGAGGGTCTGCTCTTCGTCGGCACGGGCGTCTCGGGTGGGGAGGAGGGAGCGCTGACCGGACCCAGCATCATGCCCGGCGGCAACCCGCAGGCGTGGGAGGCGGTCAAGCCGATCTTTCAGGGGATCGCCGCCCGCGCGTCCGACGGCACGCCGTGCTGCGAGTGGGTGGGCTCGGAGGGCGCCGGGCACTTCGTGAAGATGGTTCACAACGGCATCGAGTACGCCGACATGCAGACCATCGCCGAGGCGTACCACCTCCTGCGGGAGGTCGGCGGCCTGACCCCGCCCGAACTGGCCCAGGTCTTCGCCGAGTGGAACCGGGGCGAGCTGAACTCCTACCTGATCGAGATCACCGCCGACATCCTGACGAAGACGGACGAGGCGACGGGGCAACCGTTGGTGGACGTGATTCTCGACGCCGCCGGGCAGAAGGGCACCGGCAAGTGGACGAGCGTGGCGGCCCTCGACGCGGGGAGCCCCGCCGCGACCATCGCGGAGGCCGTCTTCGCCCGCGCGCTGAGTGCCCTCAAGGACGAGCGGGTGGCGGCGAGCCACTTTCTGCCCGACCCGGAGGCACCCGTGTCCGTCCCCGACCGGGACGCCTTCGTGGAGCAGGTGCGGCAGGCCCTTTACGCGAGCAAGATCGCTGCCTACGCCCAGGGCTTCCAACTGCTGAAGCTCAGCGCCCAGGACGCGGGGTGGCACCTCGACTTCGCAAGCGTCGCGCGGATGTGGCGGGCGGGGTGCATCATCCGGGCGGCCTTCCTCGACCGGGTGGCGGAGGCGTTTGGGGAGCAGCACGACCTGCCCAACCTGCTCCTCGCGCCCTACTTCCGGGAGGCCATCGCGGGGGCGCAGGGGGCGTGGCGGCAGGTGGTCAGCATGGCGGTGCTGGGCGGGATTCCCACCCCCGCCTTCTCCAGTGCCCTCGCGTACTACGACGGCTCGCGCACCGCCCGCCTCCCCGCGAACCTGCTCCAGGCCCAGCGCGACTACTTCGGCGCGCACACCTACGAGCGGGTGGACCGCCCGCGCGGCGAGTTCCACCACACCAACTGGACCGGACGCGGCGGCACGACGGCGAGCAGCACCTACAACGCCTGAGGTTTCGTCCCGGGGCGTGGGACCAGCGGGCCGCACCGTCGGCGACGCTGCCCCAGTTCTACGGTCCGGAGCACATCGTCCGCGCCGCGGGCCGTCCCCACTTCCTGAACGCAGGACGGGCCTTCTCACACCTGGGCAATCAAGCGTTTCCCGACCGTAGCTAAACTTCCCCGGGATTCAGCGTCACATTCCCTCACGCCATCCCCTTTCTCCAGGAGCACCGATGAAAACGAAGACCTCCCTGACCGTGATCGCCGCCCTCGCCCTCGGGGGTGCCAGCGCCCAGAGCACCATCAAGGTCGCCAGCCTCGCGCCGCTCTCCGGGGGGCAGGGCGCCATCGGAACCCAGGCCCGCAACGGCATCGAGCTGGCGGTCCGTGAGTACCAGCCGCAGTTTAAGAAGCTGGGCCTGACCCTCCAGTTCGTGCCCTTCGACGACCAGGCCGACCCCGCCACCGGCACCGCCGCCGCGCGCAAGATCGCCGCCGACCGTCAGGTCCTCGCCGTGGTGGGGGCCCTGAACAGCGGCGTGACCATTCCGGTGAGTGCCGCCCTGGCCCCCAGCCGGGTGGCGATGGTCAGCTCGGCCAGCACCGCGAACAACGTCACCGACCGGGGCCTGAGCAACATGAACCGCATCGTGGCGCGCGACGACGCGCAGGGCCCGGCGGGGGCAGGCTTCATCCAAAACACCCTCAAGGCGAAGAAGGTCTACATTCTCAACGACAAGACCGCCTACGGCGAGGGGCTGGCGAACGAGGTCGAGAAGGCGCTGCGGGCGAAGGGCGTTCGGGTCGTGGCGAACGAGGGGACCGAGGAGAAGAACGACTTCTCCGGGATCGTCGCCAAGATCAAGCTCCAGCGCCCCGACGCGATCTACTTCGGCGGCATCTACAACCAGGTGGGCGTGTTCCTGCGCCAGCTCCGCGACGCGGGCGTCACCACCCCGGTCGTCGGCGGGGACGGGCTGGACAGCCTGGAACTGCTCAAGATCGCCGGGCCGGGCGCCGAGAACCTGTACTTCACGACCGGCGCGGCCCCGGTGGAGGCGCTGCCCGCCGCGAAGACCTTCGCCGCCAACTACCAGAAGGCGTTCGGCCAGCCCGCCCAGGGCTTCGCGGTATACGGGTACGACGCGGCCAAGGTGGTCCTCCAGGGCATCCTGAACGCGGCGAAGGCCAACGGGAACAAAGCGCCCACCCGCGCCCAGGTGGAGAGCGCCATCCGCAAGGGCAACTTCAGCGGGCTGCTGTCGGGCACGGCCAGCTTCAACAGCGTCGGGGACCGCAAGGCGGCCACCCTGTACGTGATGAAGGTCGGGGGCGGGCAGGTCAAGCTCAGCACCAGCCTCCCGGTCAAGCCCGGCAGGTCCTGACGCTAACGGTCGGCGGGGGGCGGAGGGGAGTTCCTTCCGCCCCCCTGGCCTTTGTCATCGTCTGCCCACAGCCCGAGGGTCCCACGCTCCGCAGATGAGCCGGGGTGCCCCCAAGACGACCCCCTACACTGGAGTCACCGTGAGCCCAGGAAAGTTGGCCCTGGTTACCGGGAGGCAGGGGGCGTGAGCCGTCACCTCGCCGTGTACGACGAGGGGCACACCCGGCCCTGGGGTTTGTTGCGGAAGCAGATTCAGACATACCGCGAGCGGGGCTGGGCCTGGCTGTACATCGCGGACGATGGGGTGGTGGACCGCGTTCGTGCCGAGCTGGGCGACTGGGAGGGCGACGTGCGGCCCGCGTCCGAACTGGGCTTCCACGCCGCGCCCTTCCGGGTGAGCACCATCCTCACGCGGCTGCGGGCGCAGGTGGGGCAGGCGCTCGACGGCGGGGCGGCGGGCGTGCTGATTATGGTGGAACTGGGCTGGGCCGTCCGCACCCCCGCCGGGGCCGTGTACCACCAGGAGTACGAGGCGGGCGTCCACGACCTCACCGCCGAGCTGCCGGTGGCTTTTCTCTGCCTGCACCCCCGCCACCTGATGCTGGGCGGGCAACTGCTGGCGAGCCTGCACCTGCACCCGCAGGTCCTGGCCCCGGACGGGCGCGTGCTGGGCAACCCGCATTTCGTGCCGCCGCGCCTGATCACCCGCCAGGACGAACGGGCGCACTTTGGGCACTGGCTGGAAGGGCTCGACCCGGCCTTTCAGGAGCGCCCGCAGTCCGCCACAACCCCGTCGCCGGTTCAGCCCCACTACACGCTGGACACCCTGCCGCCCCTGGTCATCGTGGGGGGCGCGGGCGGCAAGTGGAAGATTCGGACCTTCGGCGGCCTGCGCGTGTACCGCGAGGACGGCACGCCGCTGGAATGGCGGGGCCCAGGTGCCTCCACCCGCAAGCTGCGGCCACTGTTCGCGTTCCTGCTGTTCCGCGCCGAGGAGGGGGCCACGCCCGAGGAACTCGTGGAGTTGCTATGGCCCGACACGGACGACCTCGACGTGGGCCTGGGCCGCCTCTACCTGCTGGTCCGCTGCCTGCGGCAGGTGCTCACCCAGCCGGGGGGCGAGGGCCGCACCTTCCTGCGCCACGAGTACGGGCGCTACCTGCTCGACGTGCCGGAACACACCTGGCTCGATGTCCCGATGTACCAGGAGCTGTGCCACCAGGGCGCGGCCCTGGACGCCGCCAACGACTTCTCGGAGGCGATTCTGGCGTACCAGTCCGCCGAGCGCCTGTACACCGGCGAGTTCCTGGCGGACGTTCCGCTCGACGGCTCGGCAAACGCCACCCTGGAATGGTGCTGGGGCCGCCGCGCCTGGTTCCGCGACATGCACCTCACGGCGATGACCCGCCTCGCCAGCCTCTACCGCCGCTCCGGCCAGCTCACCGAGGCCCAGGCCACCTGTGACGCGGTGCTGCGCCTGGAGCCCACCTACGAGGCCGCCCAGGAAGAAAAGCTCCTCGCCTACGCCGCCGCCGCGCGCCCCGACGCCGTGCGCCGCCAGTACGCCGACACCCGGCAGGCCGTGGGCGTCCATGTGGATGTCTCCGACGAGGGGCGCACCCTCCGCATGGCCGAGGAGGTCGCGGGGGCGTTCGGCGGTATCGACGTGCTGATCAACAATCCCAGCCTGTACGGCGGACTGGAACGCGCCCCGTTCACGGAGATCGACCCCGCCACCTGGGACCGGGTGATGGGCGTCAACCTCAAAGGCCCCTGGTTGTGCGCCCGTGCGGTGACGCCCCACCTGCGCGCCCGTGGGGCTGGCCGCACCATCAACATCGCCAGCGCCACGGTCATGAGCGGCAGTCCCCTCTGGGCGCACTACGTCGCCAGCAAGGGAGGCGTGATCGCCCTCAGCCGCGTGCTGGCCCGCGAACTCGGCGCGGACGGGATCACCGTGAACGCCATCGCCCCGGGCTTCACCCTCACCGAGGCCAGCCTGGGGCTGATGGAGGGAGCACAAACTTACGGCGTCGACCGGGGAGCCATCCGCCGCGCCCAGCAGCCGGGGGACGTGGTGGGGGCGGCCCTCTTCCTTGCCTCGCCCGGCAGCGCCTTCGTGACTGGGCAGACGCTGATCGTGGACGGGGGAAGGCAGTTTCTCTGACGACCTCGCCCCCGGAGCGGCCCCGGCGGTGTGTTCGCGGCACAAGCCTGCCCAGGCAAACGGTCGTCTCCGTTCGAGTGGCCGTGTTCGAGACCGTCTCCCCTCCCCACACAGGCCGTTGAGCTGACGCGCCGCGCCTCACAGGGCGTCATCACACGAAGACCTGATTGCCCGCGGGGGGGTGTCGAGCGCGGGGAACGTGACCCCAGTCCAGGCATCCCGGTGAGGCGCTCGCGGCACAGAGTGGTGACCGACCAAACTTCGGGGGGAGCCCCGGCCTGAGGCACGAGTGACCACCTGACCTTTTCTCTGCTACTCTGGCCCGACCTGGTGTTGGGGAAGTCCGGTGAGAGTCCGGCGCTGTCGCGCAGCGGTAAGCAGGCGAGAAGACCTGTCAGCCCGAATGCCACCCAGGGACGCCCCGTGAAGACGGGGCACCTCTCGCCGTCAGAGGGCCACCCTGTGAGTTCGCGCATATCCGGCCCCCCTGGCCGTCTTTGCCCGCTCCGGCCCCGGCTGGAGCGGGCTTTCGATGTGCGCCCCTCCGGACCGTCTCCGCCCTGCATCCCGGAGTCGCCGCTGTGTCATCCCCCCCCTTACTCCTCGTGGTCCCGGAAGGTGCATTCCTTCATGTTCGCCCCCCGCCGAGAGGCACGGCGTGATCGTCTGTGTCGGTGCGGGCCCCGGCCACCTCGACTTCCTGACCCGGCGCGGCGCGGCCCTGATCGGGGAAGCCGACGTGGTGGCGGGCTTCGATGCGGTGGTGGACGTGGTGCGGCCCCTGATCCCCGGGGGAGCCGAGGTCGTCACGATGAGCTACCGCGATCAGGTGGCCCGACTCGCCGAGGTCGCCGCCCTCCACCACGCCGGGAACCGTTGCGTCGTCGTGTTCATGGGCGACATCCACTTCTCGGGCTTTCAATACCTGGAGCGGGTGGAGACGGCCTGCGGGCACCCGGTCGAGACGGTGCCGGGCATCTCCAGCGCGCAGATCCTGGCAAGCCGGGGCCGCGTCTGCTTCGACGAGACGACCTTCCTCACCTTCCACCGCCGGGGCGACCTGACGCCCTTCAAGACCCACCTGCGCGACGTGCTGCGGGCCGGGAGAGGCGCCATCGTGATCCCGCGCCCCTGGGACTTCATGCCGAAGGACGTGGCCTCGTACCTTCTCGCGGGAGGGGTCGGCGCCGCCCACCGGGTCGAGGTCTGGGAGAACCTGACGCGGCACGAGGCGACCTGGGCGGGCACGCTGGGCGAGCTGGAGGGGCGGGACTTCTCCGACATGAGCATCCTGCTGATCCGCGCGCTGACGCCCCTGCCCACAGGTCTAGAGGGAGAACGATGAACGGTTACGCGATTGTCCTCGCCGCGCACGGCAGCCGCGACCCGGCCAGCGCGGCGCAGTTCGAGACGCTGGTGCGGGAGGTCAAGGCGCTGGAGCCGGATCGGGTCATTACCCACGGCTTTCTCGAATTCAACACCCCCACCATCGACGAGGCGGCGCGGGAAGCGGTGGCGTCGGGAGCGAAGGAAATTGTGCTTGTTCCAGGCGTCCTCCTCGCCGCCACCCACGCGAAGAACGACCTGCCGAGCGAGCTGAACGCCCTGCGCCGCGAGTTTCCCCACGTCACCTTCCACTACGGGGCGGCGATGGACCTCCACCCCGCTCTCCTCGACGTGTGCCGCGAACGGCTGATCGAGGCGGAGGCGGGCGCAGCGGGTGAGGTCAGACGGGATGAGACGCTGCTCCTCCTCGTCGGGCGGGGCACCACCGACCCGGACGCGAACGGGGACGTTCACAAGCTGGCCCGCTTTCTGGAAGAGGGGCTGGGGTACGGGGCGAGCCTGGTCTGCTACAGCGGGACGGCCAAGCCCGACCTTCCCACCGGCCTCGCCCGCGCCGCCCGTCTCGGTTTCGCGCGGGTGGTCGTGCTGCCGTACCTCCTCTTCGACGGAGTGCTCGCCCGCCGGGTGCGCTCGGCGGTGGAGGCCGCCGCCCAACGCTGGCCGGGCACCGAGTTCCTGACCGCCGGGCATCTGGGGCCGCATCCCAAGGTGGCCCGGGTGTTTCTGGAACGGGCGCGCGAGGGCGTGCAGGGCCACGGACACATGAACTGCTCCCTGTGCAAGTACCGGGTGGGCGTCGTGGGCTACGAGGCGCAGGTCGGCGAGCCGCAGGTGGGGCACCACGGGGCGGTGCGGGGGCTGCTGGCGGGCGGCGAGGCACCGAAACGGAAAACCATCCAGCCCTACGAGCCCCACCCCATCGAGGCGCAGTCCTTCGAGATCATCGAGGGGCTGCGGGACTGGTCGGCGGTGAACGCGGCGGACCGCTACGCCATGCAACGCCTCGTCCACACGGCGGGCGATCCGGGCATCGTGGAGGACCTCTTCTTCTCGCCGGGCGCGACGGAGGCGGGCGTCATGGCGATCCTGCGCGGCCTGACCGTCGTCACGGATGTGACAATGGTGCAAAGCGGCCTCAAGCGCCAGCTTCTCGCGGAACTCGGCGTGCAGGTCTGGTGCGGGGTGCACGACGCGGAAACGCACCTGCTGAGCCGTGAGGCCGGGATCACCCGCTCGGCGGCGGGCATTCGCCGCGCCTACGAGAAGTTCGGGAATGACTGCATCGTCGCCATCGGGGACGCGCCCACCGCGATTTTTGAAACGGTGCGCCTGATCCGCGAGCGGCGCTGGCGGCCCGGCCTGGTGATCGGTCTGCCCGTGGGCTTCGTGGGCACCCGGGAGAGCAAGGCCGCGCTGCGCGCCTGCCTGAGCGTCCCCCGGGTCACGAACGCGGGCACGCGCGGTGGGAGTCCCTGGGCGAGCAGCGTCGTGAACGCGCTGATGATCGAGGCGCAAAACCGCCTGGCCGCCGTGTCCGCCGCCGGGGCGGGGACGTGAGCCTGCTCATGACGCCCCCTACCCGCCTCGACCTGAACCTCCCCGCGCCGAACGGGATGCGGCGCGGCTTCACGACGGGGAGCGCGGCGACGGCGGCCCTGAAGGCGGCCCTGCTGCTGCTCGTCCGTGGAGAGGATCAGGCGGAGGTGGAAATCACCCTGCCGGACGGGGACCAGAGCCTCCTTCTACCCGTGCAGAACGTGCGTTTGACGGATGTAGGGGCATACGCGGAGGTCATCAAGGACGGTGGGGATGACCCGGACGCGACGCATAGGGCGACGATCTGGGCGACCGTCACGCCGCTCGCTGACCCACGCCTGCCCATGACCTTCTATGCCGGAGAGGGGGTTGGCACCGTCACCGCTCCCGGCATCCGCGTCCCGGTGGGCGAGCCCGCCATCAATCCCGTTCCGCGCGAGATGATGCGGCGGGCGGCGCACGAGGTCGCGGGCCACGAGGCGTTCGCGGTGACGGTGGGCTGCGTGAACGGGGAGGCCGTCGCCCGCAAGACCTTCAACCCGAGGCTGGGCATCGTCGGCGGCATCAGCATCCTGGGCACGACGGGCATCGTGGAGCCGATGAGTCTGGAGGCGTACATGGCCTCGGTCGAGGTGTACGTGCGGGTGGCCGTCCACGCCCGCCCGGAGGCGGTGGTCCTCACGCCCGGCAAGCTGGGCCGCGACTACGCCCGGGAGGCGTTGAACGTGCCTCCACAGGCCATCGTCCAGATGAGCAATTTTGTGGGGGCGGCGCTGGATGCTCTTCAGGACGCGCTGGAGGAGACCGTCCACCCCCTTCCCCTCCTCCTCGTCGCCGGGCATCCCGGCAAGCTCGCCAAGGTGCTCAACGGCGACTGGAATACGCACAGCCAGCACAGCGGCATGGCGATGAACGCGGTGGCGAGAGTCGCTGAGGGGCTGGGGGTGGCCGCGCCGACCGTGCAAGCTCTCGCGGAGGCGAACACGGTGGATGCTTGCGTCGCCCTGCTCGCCGGGCACGAACGCGGCGCGGAGGTGTGGGAAGAAGTCGCCCGGCAGGTGGCCCGCACCCTGCATGGCCGGGCGCCGGGAGTGCAGCGGGTTCGCGCCGCCCTCTTCGCCCTCGACGGCGCCGGGCTGGGGGAGGCGGAGGCGTGACCCATCCCGGCACCTTCTATGGCCTGGGCGTCGGTCCCGGTTCCTACGGTCTGCTCCCCGTCGCCGCGCTCGAAGTCCTGCAACGGGCCGACCTCATCTACGCCCCGCGCTCCCGGGTGTCGGAGGCGTCGGTGGCGCTGACGGCCCTGCGGGACCTCGACTTCCCCCGCGAACGGGTGCGGGAGGTGGAATTCAACATGGACGGCGACGACGCGCGGCTGGGCGAGCACTACGCCGCCCTCGCCCGGGAGATTACCGCCCACCAGCGGGCCGGGCACAGCGTCGCCTACCTGACCATCGGGGACGCGATGACGTACAGCACGCTGGGCTACCTCGTCGCCGCCCTGGGACGCGAGGCGCCCGAGTTGCCCAGGCGCGTCCTCCCCGGCGTGACGAGCTACGCGACCGCCGCCGCCCTGACCGGCTTCAGCCTCGGGGAGGGGAAAGAACGGGTGCTGATCCTGCCGTGCCCGGACGATCTGGAGGCGTTGCGGGCCGACATCCTCTCGCACGACGTGGTGGTGTTGATGAAGGTGGGACGGCGGATGGCGGGTGTATTGAGCCTGCTTTCCGACCTCGGCATTCTCGAACACTGCGCTTTGGCACATCGCCTCGGGTTGGACGGCGAGGTCGTGCTGCCCTCGCTTGATCCCGCCCCCGACGCGGGCCGACTCGGCTACCTGAGTGTCCTGCTGATTCGCCGCGAGCCCCCTCGGAGGTTTTCTTGAAGGTCTATTTCATCGGCGCCGGTCCCGGTGCCCCCGATCTGATCACCCTGCGAGGCGCGCGGCTGCTGGGGTCGTGCCGCCTCATCCTCTACGCCGGGTCGCTCGTGCCCGAGGCGGTGCTGGAACACGCGCACCAAGGCGCCGAGCGGGTGAACACGGCGGGGCTGAACCTCGACGAGCAGGTGGCCCTTTACCGCCGCGCGCTGGAACAGGGGCTGGACGTGGCCCGCGTCCACAGCGGCGACCCCGCCATCTACGGGGCGACCGCCGAGCAGATGCGCGCCCTGCGGGAACTGGGCATCGAGTACGAGGTCGTGCCGGGCGTGAGCAGCTTCACCGCCTGCGCCGCTGTGCTGGGGGCCGAACTGACCCGCCCCAACGTCACCCAGACGGTGATCCTTACCCGCGCCTCGGGCCGCGCGAGTCCGGTGCCCGAGCGCGAGAACCTGCGCGGCCTCGCAGAGCACGGGGCGAGCCTGTGCGTCTTCCTGGGAGGGAACCAGCTTCCCGAGATCGTGGCGGACTTGCTCGACACTTACGGTCCTGACATGCCCGTCGCCCTCGTGCAGCGGGCCAGCCAGCCCCAGGAGCGGCGGCATGTCAGCACCCTGGGCCGCCTCCTCTCCGAGATTCGGGTCAGCGAGTGGGCCCTCACGACCATGCTGATCGTCAGCCCGGCGTTGAGCGAGCCGGAGGCATTGGAGACGACGAGCCGCCTGTACGACCCCGCCTACGCCCACCGTTTCCGCCGCGCCGTGAAGGAAGGGGGGGAGGCGTGACGGCTGCCCTGTCTGACTTGGCCGTGTGGCCCGTGCGCCGCGAATCCGAGGCGTTGGCCGAACGGCTCGCGGACGGACTGGGAGCGGCGCTGCACCGACCCTGGCAGGAGGCGGGTCGGCAACTCACCGCTTTCCAGACGGCTTTCCGCACCGCGCGGGCCTGGGTGTTGATCGGCGCAGTAGGGATCGCGGTCCGCTTCCTGTCCGGCCTGCCCGAGAGCAAGCACAGCGACCCGGCGGTCGTCGTGCTGGACGACGCGGCCCGCTTCGCCGTCGCTCTGCTGGGGGGGCACGAGGGGGGAGCGAACGTTCTCGCCTACCGGGTCGCCCGCCTGACCGGGGCCGTCCCCGTCGTCACCACCGCCACCGAGGCCACGCGCCCCCTGACGTTGGGAGTCGGCTGTCGGCGCGCCGTGAGCGTGGAGCAGGTGGAGGCCGCCGTGACCCACGCCCTGGCCGGTCGTCCCCTCACCGACGTGCGCGAGGTCGCGACCGTGGACCTCAAGGCGAACGAGGCCGGACTGCTCGCCTTCTGCGACCAATACGGGCTGCCGCTGCGGGTGATGGCGCACGCCGACATAGAGGCCCGCCCCTGCGTTACCCAGCCGAGCGCGTGGGTGCAGCAAAGCGTGGGACTGCCCGGCGTGTGCGAGCCCTGCGCCCTGATCGCCAGCCCGCGCGGTCGGCTCATCGTGCCGAAGACGGCACTAAACGGTGTGACCGTCGCCGTGGTGGAAGACCGCCTGCCCCTGGAGGTGAGCGCGTGACCGGGCACCTCAGCCTCGTCTCCGTCGGGCCGGGCGACCTCTCGCTCGTGCCGGAACGGGCCCGGCAGGCGTTGGTGGAGGCAGACGTGATCGTCGCCTATGACCTCTACCTGCGCTGGGTCGCGCCCCTGATCACAAGCCAGGAGGTGTTGACGCCGCCGCTAACCCAGGAGAAGGTGCGGGCGCAACTCGCTATCCAGAAGGCGGGGGAAGGCAAACGGGTGGCCCTCGTCAGCAGCGGGGACATCGGCGTGTACGCGATGGCGGGCCTGGTCTTCGAGGACCTGCCCGAGGAGCCGCCCTTCGGCGTGGAGGTCATCCCCGGCATCACGAGCGCGACCGCCTGCGCCAGCCTGCTAGGCTCGCCCCTCACCCACGACTTCGCCACCCTCAGCCTCTCGGACCTGCTGTGCCCCTGGGAGTGGATCGAGGAGCGGGCGCGGCACATCGCCCAGGCCGACCTCGCCTGCGTTCTCTACAACGTGCAGAGCCGGGCGCGGCGGGAGGGCGTGTACCGCGTCCTGCGCCTGATGCTCGAACACAAGCGGCCCGATACCGTCTGCGGCGTCGTCCGCAACGCCTACCGCGAGGATCAGGAGGTGCGCGTCACCACCCTGGAGGCGCTGCTCTCGGATGAGTTCGACATGCTGACGACGGTCGTGATCGGCAACCGCTTCACCACGCGCAAGGGGCGGTGGATGTACACCCCGCGCGGCTACAACGACTGGCGGGGGGAGGAGGTCGCCCCCGTCTCCCAGCCCGAAGGCGCCGTCTGGGTCTTCAGCGGCACCCGCGACGGCAACGCCCTGGCCCTGCGCCTCGCGGAAGAAGGCGAGCGGGTGACGTTGAGCGTGGCCTCCAAGCTGGGGGCCCAGGTCGCGCCGAAGCATCCGAACCTGCACCTGTACGACGGTCCGCCCGGTGTGGAGGCGCGGCGACGGGCACTACGCGGGGCACGGGCCATCGTGGACGCCACCCACCCCTACGCGCAAGCCATCACCGCGCAACTGCGGGAACTGAGCGCCGAGTTGAACGTGCCCTACCTCCGCCTGGAGCGGGCGAGCGGACTGCCCCAGGACACGACCGGGCTGACCCTGGTGGACGACATTGATGAAGCTGCCCGCGTCGCCTCGCACTCCGGGCGCGTCTTCCTGGCGACGGGCAGCAAGGACCTCGAAACGTTCCTGCACGCCGCCCCGGGTGCCGACGTGTTCGTGCGCCTCACCCCGCAGCCCGGCGTCCTCGAACGGGCGTTGAGCCTGGGTATCCGCCCCGACCGTATCTGCGCGATGATCGGCCCTTTCACCCGCGAGTTCAACGTGGCCCAGTGGCGGGCCTGGAACATCGGCGCCGTCGTCACCAAGGACAGCGGGGATGTGGGGGGCTTCACTGCCAAGCGCGAGGCCGCCCGGGAACTCGGCCTGCCCCTGATCGTCGTCCGCCGCCCGGCCCCCGTCCCCGGCGCCTTCCACAGCGGGGACGAGTTGATCGCCGCCCTCCAGACCCTCATGGAGCACGCATGACCACTTTCAAAACGCCCGTCACCATCGTCAGCGGCTTTCTGGGCAGCGGCAAGACCACCCTGCTCGGCAACCTGCTGGGGCAGACGCACGACCGCACCCTGGCCCTGATCGTCAACGAGTTCGGGGAGGTCAGCATCGACGGCCCCCTGCTGGAGGTCCGCGAGGACGGGGTGGAGCTGCACGACGTTCACGGCGGCCTGCTCGCCTACGGGGGGGAGGGGGACGCCTTCCGGCGCACCCTGCGAGTGTTGCGGGAACGCCGCCACACCTTCGACCACGTGCTGATCGAGACGAGCGGCCTCGCCGTCCCGACCGCCGTGATGGTCACGCTGGAGGAAGGCGAGTTCGCCGCCGATTTCGCGCTCGACGCCACGCTCATCGTCGTGGACACGCCCCTCTTGCTCGCAGGAGCTTTCAGCCCGGACGCCGAGGACGAGGCCACCCGGGGCGCCGCCCGCGTCTTCGACGCCCAACTGGAGTTCGCGGATGTAGCGGTGCTGAACAAGATCGACGATCTCAGCGACGCCGACCTCCTCCAGGCCGAGGCGGACGTGCGTTACCGCGCTCCCCGCGTGCGTTTCCTGGAACTCGCCTACGGGGCGAAGCTCGACACCCAGCTCACCCTCGGGCTGAACCTGCACGGCACGCGGCGGAGCGCGGCCCACCACGGCCCGGTGAGCGGTGCGCCCGGCGAGCTGTCAGGGCCGCTCCACGACCACTCCACCCTCGACGGGCACTCGCACGGCGACCTCGACGCCCACGTCCACAGCCTGAGCACCCACCAGCACTTCCACGAGCACGACCCCGGCTGGCAGTCCTTCCGCCTGACGAGCGACGACGTGCAGAGCGTCCCCGACCTCGTGAGGACGGTGCAGAACGTGGCCCGCGTCTTTCCCGTGCTGCGCGTGAAGGGTTTCGTGCAGGGGGGGGACGGCGGGCGGTACGCGGTGCAGGCCGTCCGCTCAAGGGTGGAGACGCACCCGGCCCCCTCAAGACCGGACGCGCCGAACGAACTCGTCTTCATCGGCTACCACGTCAGCCGCAAGAAGGTCATCGAGGCGCTGCAAAAGGCGCTTCCGCAGCGGTGGGCCTGAGATGAGCGTGCCGGGCCTCCTTCCCGTCACGGCGCGGAAGACCGTGACCCTGAGCGCGCCCTACCTGCTGGCCGTGCTGGCGCTCCACGTCCTCGCCCTCGGGCTGCTGGTGCCGTCGGCGCTCGCCGAACCGCTGGTGTGGGGGCTGGGGCTGACCGCCTACCTCTTCGGGGTGCGGCACGCCTGGGACGCCGACCACATCGCCGTGATCGACAATACCGTTCGCAAATTGCTGACCTTGGGACGGCCCGCGTACGGTGTCGGACTCTTTTTCAGCCTGGGGCACTCCAGCGTGGTGCTGCTGATGGCGATTGCGGCGGCGGTTATCGGTCGGGCGCTGCTGGGGGCGCAGGAGGAGATCGGCGTCTTCGGCGGCTGGGTGGGGCCTTTCGTGGCGGGGGTGTACCTGCTGCTCGTGGCGGGGTTCAACCTCCACGCCGTGTGGCGGACCCTACAGGGGCGGGACGAGGGTCACCACCACGGCCTCCTCGCCCGCGTGATCGCCCCCCTGACCCGGCTGGTCAGCCGTCAGTGGCACGTCTTGCCGCTGGGCTTCCTGATGGGGCTGGGCTTCGACACCGCCTCGGAGATCGCCCTGCTCGCCCTCGCCGGGCAGGCCGGGCAGGACCATCTGGGCTGGAGCGCCATCCTGGCCCTGCCGCTGCTCTTCGGGGCGGGCATGACCCTCTTCGATACCCTCAACGGCGCGTTCATGACCCACGCCTACGCCTGGGCGCTCGACCGACCCGGCGCAAAGCGTGTGTATAACCTCCTGATCACCGGGCTCTCGGGCGTCCTCGCGCTCGTGGTCGGCGTGGTAACCCTGGCGGCGTGGGTGGGCGAACACTTCCCGTCGGCCCGCGCCCTGAGTGCGTGGGAGGCGGTGGACATCTCCCCGCTGGGCTTCTGGCTAGCGGGGGTGGCCCTCGTGCTCTTCCTCACGGCGCAGGTGTGGTCCCGCTGGCGCCGGGGCAGGTCAGCGTGACCCGCCCCGCCCCCCGCCAGCCCACCTCCAGACAGCGCGTGACCCGGGCCGACGGGCGCACGATCAACGTCGTCCGCAAGCGTGGGCACCTGAGCTACTGCTTCCACGGCTGCTGCTGCGGGCGGACGGACAAGGGGTACGCCGCCGCGCCCGCCGATGTGTACAAGGACGAGTGGACCCGGCGCAAGATCAGGAACGCCGTCCACCTCACGAAGGGGGGCTGCCTGGGGCCCTGTTCCCTCGCCAACGTCGCCCACCTCGTCTTCGACGGGCACGACGTGTGGTTCCACTCGGTCAACGACGCGTGGCTGGTGCGCGCCATCTTCGACTACATCGAGGCGATGTTGAACGCGGACGGCTACCTGCCGCCCCCGCCCGACCTCGTGGAGTACACCTTCAACTACTACGCGTGGGACGCGGCGGGGAGCGCGGCTGCCGGGACCGTCGCCCCGCCCCTCGCCACCCCCGAGGCGCCCGCCGAACTCTTCGGCCTCGCCTTCCTGACCCACGCGGATACGGACCTGCTCAACCTCCGCGCGGCGCAGGAGACCTTGCCCGCCGATTTCGGCCCGGTCACCGGCGTGGCGCTCGGCGGTATCCGCTCCGAAGCGCAGATGGCGACGCTGCTCTCAGGGGCGGTCGGACAGGCCGAGGTCGTCCTCCTGCGGATTCACGGGAAGTTCTCGGCAGTGCCGGGGGCGGAACTCCTACTCGACCATGCCCGCAAGGCCGGGCAACACCTCCTCCTCGTCAGCGGCACGAACGAGCCGGACGCGGAGCTGGCGGCCCTCAGCCTCGCGCCCGCCCACACGCTCGACACGGCGCGGGCGTATCTGGCGGCGAGTGGGTGGCAGAACACGCGCGAACTCCTGCTCTCCCTCAGCGACACGCTACGGCTGACAGGATACGGCGCGCAGCCACCCCTCGCCCTGCCCGAACACGGCATCTACCACCCCGACCTGCCCGAGATCGCGACGCTGGAGGACTGGCAACGCCTTCGCACCCCGGGCCGCCCCGCCGTCGGCGTCCTGCTCTACCGGGCCCACGCGCTGAGCGGCAACACGGCCTTTATCGACTCGCTCGTGACCGCGCTGGACGAGGCGGGAGCCAATGCTCTGCCCGTCTTCACGACCAGCCTCAAGGATGTGGATGGGAATGGGGACCCGAAGGCGTTCGCGCTGCTGCGGGGAGAGGTGGACGCCCTCATCTCCACCCTCAGTTTCGCTATGGCCGACGTGCAGGCGGGCGACGTGACGGCGGCGGGGGCAAACGTGGGAGCGTTGGAACGGCTGGGCGTGCCCGTCGTGCAGGGCATCACGAGCGGCGGGGCGCGCGGACCCTGGGAGACGAGCGCGCGCGGGCTCAATCCCCTCGATACCGCGATGAACGTCGCGCTGCCCGAGTTCGACGGGCGCATCATCGGCGTGCCCTTCGCCTTCAAGGAGAAGGAAGCGGGGGACGCCGCGCGTCTCGTCGCCGATCCCGAACGCACCGCCCGCCTCGCCGGAATCACCGTGCGCCTCGCCCGTCTGCGTCACCTGCCGAACGCCGAAAAGCGCCTCGCCTTCGTCTTCACCAACTCGACCGCGAAGGCGTCCCAGGTGGGGAACGCGGTGGGGCTGGACTCCGCCGCCTCTCTGCTGCACATCCTCGGCGCGTTGAAGGCCGAGGGGTACGACGTGGGCGAATTGCCCGCCACGAGCGACGAACTCATGCACGCCCTTCTTGCTCGCACCACGTACGACACGACGCAACTCACGCCCACCCAACTCGCGCAGGCCGCCGCGCACGTCCCGGCAGACCTCTACCGCTCGTGGTTTGCCGACCTCCCAGACGCGCAGCAACGCCGGATGCGGCAGCAGTGGGGCGAGGCGCCGGGGTCAGCCTACGTCCACGACGGTGCCCTCGCCCTCGCTGGGGTCCACTTCGGAAAGATGTTCGTCGCCCTGCAACCCCCGCGCGGGTACGGCATGGACCCGGACGCGATCTACCACACGCCCGACCTGCCCCCCACCCACCACTACCACGCGCTGTACCGCTGGCTGCGGGAGTCTCCGGAGCGGGGCGGTTTCGGTGCGGACGCCATCGTCCACGTCGGCAAGCACGGCACGCTGGAGTGGCTGCCGGGCAAGGGAGTGGGGCTGAGTGCCAAGTGCTTCCCCGACTCCCTGCTGGGCGACCTGCCCCTCTTCTACCCCTTCGTGATCAACGACCCCGGCGAGGGCACCCAGGCCAAGCGGCGGGCGCACGCGACGATCCTCGACCACCTGCCGCCGCCCCTGACACGCGCCGACACCTACGGGCCGCTCGCCGAACTCGCCGCGCTGGTGGACGAGTATTACCAACTGGAACTCCTCGACCCCTCGAAGTTGCCGCTCCTTCAGGGGCAAATCTGGGACCTCGTGCAGCGGGCGAACTTGGGCACCGACCTCGGCACGATGCTGCGGCGCGATCACGGCGACCACGTTCACGAGTGGGACGAAGCGTTCACCCCGGAGGGCGTGCCTGTCACCCTGACCGAGATGAACGGGGCGGACGTGGCGCACCTCCTCGAAGACATCGACGGCTACCTGTGCGAGCTGGGGATGGCGCAGATTCGGGATGGGCTGCACGTGCTGGGGCAGGCGCCGAGAGGGGAGGGGTTGCCCGAGATGCTGCGGGCTCTGACGCGGCTGGCGAATGCGGAAGTGCCGGGGCTGCACGCGGGGCTGGCGGGGGTGCTGGGGTTGGAGTTGGGGGCGCTTTTGGAGAATCCGGGGGGGCGGTTGGCGGTGGAGTCGTCTGCGTTCCCCCTCACTCCGGCCCTCTCTCCTTCGGACTCGCAGAGCTGCCCCGCAGAGCTGTACCAGTCCCACGAGGGGAGAGGGAGAAAAGAACGCGACCTCAGCGAACTCGCAGGCCGTCCCGTCCTCTCTAACGGAGACGCGCTTGAACTCATTGACGAACTGGCGTTACACCTCTACCAGACGCTTCAGGCGCGGGACTTCGACCCCGCCTCCATTCCCGATGCGCTCGCGATCACGCTGGGACCGTTGGAGGATTTTGGCACTCTGCCCGCCACCCTCGACTATGCCTGCCGGGTCCTGAAGCCAAACCTGGATGCCACGACCGACGAGATCGCGCACCTGCTCGCGGGCCTCTCCGGGCGGTACGTCCCCGCCGGGCCGAGTGGCGCCCCCTCGCGCGGGCTCGCCCACATCCTGCCGACGGGGCGGAACTTCTACGCGGTCGATCCGCGTGCCCTGCCCTCGCAGGCGGCGTGGACGGTGGGGAGCAACCTCGCGCGGGAGGTGCTGGAGCGGCACCTCAAGGAGGCGGGCGCCTACCCCGAACACGTCGCCATCAGCGTGTGGGGTACGAGCAACATGCGCACGCAGGGGGACGACGTGGCGCAGATTCTCGCCCTCCTCGGCGCGCGGCCCGTGTGGCACCCGCAGAGCCGCCGTCTGACGGGGGTGGAACTCATCCCGCTGGAGGAACTGGGCCGCCCCCGCATCGACGTGACGGTGAGGATCAGCGGCTTTTTCCGCGACGCCTTCCCGCACCTGATCTCCCTGCTCGATGAGGCGGTGAACCTCGCCATGGGGGCGGACGAGCCGGAGGAGCAGAACTACCCGCGCAAGCATTATCTGGCCGACCTCGCGGGCCGCCTCGGGGAACTGCCGCCAGAAGAGGCTCAATCCCGTGCCGCCTATCGCCTCTTCGGGAGCGCGCCGGGCACCTACGGGGCGGGCATCCTCGACCTCATTCACGAGGGGAACTGGCAGGATGAGGCCGACTTCGCGCGCACCTTCGTCAACTGGGGCGGGTACGCCTACACCGCCGCCGAGGCCGGGACCGATGCCCGCGAGGACTTCCGCGCCCGCCTCGCCGTCACCCAGCTCGTGCTGCACAACCAGGACAACCGCGAGCACGACATCTTCGACAGCGACGACTACCTCCAGTTCTTCGGCGGAATGATCGCGTCGGTGCGCAGCCTGAGTGGCGCCCAGCCCCGACATTACTTCGGCGACACGGCCAACCCCGAGCGGGCGCGTGTCCGTGACCTGGGGGAGGAGGCGCTCAGGGTGTACCGCTCGCGGGTGGTCAATCCCAAGTGGCTGGAGGGCATCCGCCGCCACGGCTACAAGGGCGGGCTGGAGCAGACGGCGACGGTGGACTACCTCTTCGGCTTCGATGCCACCGCGCAGATCGCACACGACTTCATGTACGAGGGGGTGGCGCAGGCGTACGCCCTCGACCTCGAGAACCAGGCGTTCTTGCGCGGGTCGAACCCCTGGGCGCTGAACGCCATCGCCGGTCGCCTCCTCGAAGCCCACGCCCGCGAACTGTGGAGGCCGGAGCCGGAGACGCTGGGCGCCCTCCAGAACCTGCTCGCCGAGAGCGAAGGATTGCTGGAGGGGCGGGGCGAGGTGGGGCGGGTGGAGAGTTCCAGACCATGAGGATGAGGGGTCATACACTACACGCATGGTCATCATTGGCCTCACTGCCGCGCGAAAGCAGTGGGACGAGTTTGTCGAACGTGCCCACCAGGGCGAGGAGGTTATCCTCACGCGCTATGGTCGGCCTTGTGCCCGCCTCCTGCCGTTGGAGGACACGGAGGCAGAGCGGCAGGATTCGCCGCCTCCCACATCCACCGAGCCTCGTTCAGATTGAGTTTGCTTCCTTCGGGGTGAGGGCATGACTCCCCTCTACCCCCTTTCCGCCGTCGCCCACCAGCCGGACCTCGTGCTGGCCCTCTCCCTGCTGGCCGTCTCGCCGGACATCGGCGGCGTCCTGATTCGAGGCGACCGCGGCGCGGCGAAGAGTACGGCGGCGCGCGGGCTCGCAGCCCTGCTCCCCCCCGCGCCGGACGGCACGCCTGCCCCCTTCGTCAACCTGCCCCTCGGCGCGACCGAGGACCGGGTGGTGGGCACCCTCGACCTCGACGCGGCGCTCAGGGGTGAGGTGCGGCTGCGGCCCGGATTGATCGCGGCGGCCCACGGCGGCGTCCTCTACATCGACGAGGTGAACCTGCTCGCCGACCATCTCGTGGACGTGCTCCTCGACGTGGCGGCGATGGGCGTGAACCGGGTACAGCGCGACGGCCTGAGCGCCGAGCACCCCGCCCGCCTCGCCCTAGTCGGCAGCATGAACCCGGAGGAAGGTGGATTGCGCCCCCAGTTCCTCGACCGCTTCGGGCTGTGCGTGGACGTGCAAGCGCCCACCGCGCCGGGGGAGCGGGCGGAGATCGTCCGGCGCCGGATGCGTTTTGAGGCCGACCCGCTGGCTTTTGCGGGAGAGTGGGAGCAGGCGGAGGAGGCACTCGCCGCCCGCCTCGCCACGGCCCGTGCCCGGTTGCCGCGCGTCACCGTGCCGGACGGGCTCCTCGACACCATCGCCGCCCTGAGTGCCAGGGCGGGAGTGCGGAGCCTGCGCGCCGACCTCGTGCTGCACCGGGCCGCCCGGGCGCTCGCCGCGCTGGAGGGCCGGGAGGAGGTGCGGGAAGGCGACTTGCACCGGATCGCCCCCCTCGTGCTGACGCACCGCCGCGATCCGCGGTTGCCGCCGTCTCCCCCACCGCCTCCCCCCGCGCCGCCGCAGGAGACCCCACCCCCGCAGACGGACACATCCCGGTCACAGTCCGCTCAAGTCCCCTCGGCGGACGGGCCCGAGGAGGTCTTCGCCCCCAGCGTGAGCGCGGGTTCCCTCACCCTCCCTCTCCCCTCCCCCATCCCCGGCACGCGGCGGGGCGAGGGTGGCCCGGGCCGCACCGTCCGCGCCGTCCCCGAGGCCCAGCCGATCACACTCGCCACTCCAGACACCCTGCGCGCCGCCCTGACGCGAACGGCGGTCAGCGGGGGCGGCACGGTCACCCTCCGCCGCGAGGACTTTCACGCCCCCGTCCGCGAGGAGACGGGCGGGCGGCGGGTCCTCTTCGTGGCGGACGCGAGCGGCAGCATGGGCACGCGCGAGCGGATGGGGGCGGTGAAGGGGGCGATGCTGGCCCTGTTGCGCGAGCAGACGCGCCGGGACCGGGTGGCCCTGATCACCTTCCGCGCGACGGGGGCGACGCTCGACCTGGGCTTCACGACCGACCCGCACGCCGCCGAGGCCGCGATCACCGCCGCGCCGACCGGGGGCCGCACGCCGCTCGCGCACGCCCTGAGCCTCGCCGCCGAGGTGCTGGCGGGGGAGAGGGGGGCGCAGCTCGTGTTGTTCACCGACGGGCGGGCGAACGTGCCGCTGACGCCCGGCGGGGACGCCTGGGCCGACGCCTTGGACGCGGCCCGTGCCGTGCGAGGCGTTCCCGCCCTCGTCGTGGACACCGAGACCGGGCACGTGCGGCTGGGCCGGGCGGCGCGACTGGCCGAGGTCCTGGGGGCGGACCTCACGGCCCTGGGCGCCCCCGCGTGAGGTAAGTTATCCTCACCCCGCTTCCCTGAAGGAGGTCTGTCATGAACTTCCGACTTACCCCCCTTACCCTGGGCACCCTGCTCGTCTCCGTCACCCTGGCCGGTTGTGCCTCGACCCTTCCCGGCGTTCCCGGCAATGGCGAGGCCGTCGGCGAGCCCTTCACCCTGCGCGTGGTCACGACCGGCCTGGAAATGCCCTGGGAAATGACCCTCGGTCCCGACGGTCAACTCTGGGTGACCGAACGCCTCGGGAAGCGGGTCGTGCGGGTGGACCCCACCACCGGACGAAAGCAGGTCGCCGTCACCATTCCCGACGTGCTGGCGGGCGGGCAGCACCAGGGCGTCCTGGGGATGGCGCTGCACCCCGACCTGCTGAAAAACGCTGGGCGTGACTGGGTGTACGTGGCCTACACCTCCGGCACCGCCGAGGCCCCCACGAAGAAGATCGTGCGCTACACCTTCGACCGGGCGAGCGGGCAACTGACCGCGCCCAGCCTCGTCATCGACAAGTTGCCCGCCGGAAACGACCACAACGCCGGGCGCCTCAAGATCGGGCCGGACGGCAAGCTGTACTTCACGATGGGTGACCTGGGGCACAACCAGTTCGCCAATTACTGCAAACCCATCACCTCGCAGGTGCTGCCCACCGCCGCCGAGATCACCGCGGGGAACTGGGTGAACTACACCGGGAAGACCCTGCGCCTGAACCTCGACGGCAGCATCCCGGACGACAATCCCAGCCTGAACGGCGTGGTCAGCCACGTCTTCACCGTCGGGCACCGCAACCCGCAGGGGATCGACTTCAGCCGCCAGGGCGTCCTGTACTCCAGCGAGCAGGGCCCGAACACCGACGACGAGGTGAACGTCTTGGAGCGCGCGGGCAACTACGGCTGGCCGAACGTCGTGGGGTACCAGGACGACCAATCGTACGTGTACGGCAACTGGAGCGCCGCCCCGAACTGCGCCAGCCTGACCTGGGCCCCCTACACCATCCCCGACAGCGTGCCCCAGAGCCGGGAGACGGAGTTCAGCGCCCCCAACCTCAAAGACGCCCTGATCACCCTCTGGACGGTCCCCAACGGGCACGACTTCACGGACACGCCCATCCCGAACACCAACCTCTACCGCCCCAACATGGCGCCCAGCAGCATCGAGGTGTACGAGAGCGCCGGGATTCCCGGCTGGGAGCGCTCGCTGCTCGTCCCCAGCCTCAAGCACGGCGCGGTCTACCGCGTTCCCATCATGCCCAGCGGCCTGAACACGCGCGGCGAGGCCATCAAGACCCTGCCGACCAACAACCGCTACCGCGACACCGCCGTGTCGAACGACGGGCGCACCATCTACGTCATCACGGACAGCGCCGGGCAGATGCTCGGCCAGGACAACCAGCCCGTGACGGACCTGGCCAACCCCGGCAGCGTCCTCGCCTTCACCTATACTGGGAAATAAGCGCGAACGGGGGCGGCCCTGGGCAACGGAGAGTAATTCGGGACAGTGTTGGGGGCCGTCCTGAGATGCCGCGGAATGTGGACACGGGAGTCCAGTGCGTCTGGGCACGGAAGCAAATTCGAGGGACCGTCACAGAAGCTCAGCGACGGCCCTTCTCCTTCTGAAGGCTGTCAGGTCCGGGCGGCTGGCGTCTGACTCGCACACTCCATTCCCTACGGACCTGACCCTCCGCCCACTTGGGTCGGCCTACCCGGGCCGGTTGTGCCCGCGCTCGCCCTGGGCGAACTCGACCCGGAAGCCGTCGGGGTCGCGCAGCACCATCACCCGCTCCCAGGGACGGTCGTGCGGCGCCTTCTGCACCGGGATGCCCGCCTCCTGCATCCAGGCGTACAGGCCGTCGAGGTCCTCGGTGCTCAGTTCCACATGGATGCCGTCGCGCATCCGCGGCGCGTCCTCGCCCTTGTGCCGCTGGAGGCCGATGGTCCCGCCGCCGATCCTGAGAAGCGCAAACCCCTTGCCCGAGGGGTCGGTGAGTTCGACCGTGAACCCCAGGCGGGTGTAAAAGGCGACGGATACCGCCACGTCGGCGACGGGCAGGCTCAGGCCGTCCATACGGACGGGGACAGGGAATTCAGGATTCGTCATGAGAGGACGTTGCTCCTTGGAAAGAGAGAGGATGACGCGGCCTCGGCTGGACTCAGCGGACGTGGCCGAAGCTCGCCCGCAGCTCCTGGGTGAACAGCTCCGGCTGCTCCAGCGCCGCGAAGTGTCCGCCCCGGTCGAGTTCGCCAAAGTGGATCACGTTGCTGTAGCGGCGCTCAGCCCAGCGCCTGGATGTCCGGATGATCTCGCGCGGAAACATGCTGAAGCCTGCGGGGACGGTGATCGGCTCCGTGGGGGGCGGGCCCGCCCGTCCGGCCTGGGCCGCCTCCCAGTACAGCCGCGCGGAGGACGCGCCGGTGTTGGGCAGCCAGTACAGCATGATGTCGTCGAGCAGCTCGTCGAGGCTGAACACCGCCTCCGCGTTCCCCCCGCTGTCGGACACGTCCTGGAACATCGCGTAGATCCACGAGGCCAGCCCCACCGGGGAGTCCGCCAGCGAGTACCCGATGGTCTGCGGGCGCGTGCCCTGCTGCTTGGCGTAGCCGGAGAGCACGTCCACGTAATGCCGGGCGCTGGCGATCATCGCCCCCTCCTCCGGGGTCGCCCCGGCCACCTCCTCCGGCGTCGGCTGGAACATCACGAAGTTGAAGTGCAGCCCCACACAGCCCGCCGGGGCCCGGCGTCCGATGGCGGCGGTGACCGCGCTGCCCCAGTCGCCGCCCTGCGCGCCCCAGCGGCTGTAGCCGAGGCGGTCCATCAGCGTGATCCAGGCATCCGCAATGCGCGGGACCCCCCAGCCGGTCCCGCTGGGTTTGCCCGAGAACCCGAAGCCGGGCAGCGAGGGCAGGATCAGATGGAAAGCTTGCCGAGGGTCGCCGCCGTGGGCCGCCGGGTCCGTGAGCGGGCCGATCACCTTGCGGAATTCCAGCACCGAGCCCGGCCAGCCGTGAGTCATGAGCAGGGGCAGCGCGCTGGGCTCGGGCGAGCGGACGTGCAGGAAGTGAATGTCCAGCCCGTCGATGGTGGTGCGGAACTGGCCCAGGCCGTTGAGCAGGGCTTCGCAGGCTCGCCAGTCGTAGCGGTGCTGCCAGTGCTCGATCAGCGCCTGAACTTTTGCCAACTGAGGCCCCTGGCTGGTGTCGGGGACGGTCTCCTGTTCCGGCCAGCGGGTGCGGGCCAGGCGGGCACGCAGGTCGGCGAGCTGCTCCTCGGGAACGGAGAGGTGGAACGGCTCGATCAGGGTCGTGGGGACGGTTGGGGTGGTCATTCGGCCTCCGGGTGGGGAGTGAGGGGCTGAGGAGGTCAGGACAGAGGACGCGCGGGGCCGGGGGGCACACCGGGCCACGTGACCGTCAAGGCCGGGCCCCGGCGTGGCCTGCTCGCAGCACGTCGGGTTCCTGGACGCGGTGCAGCCCGACTTCCCGCAAGAGCCGCTCGGCCCTTTCGGGGTCGCCCGGGGCCGCGGGCCGACCTTCCGGCGGGAGGGTGGGGACGTGGGCGGGTTCGCCGAGTTCCGTGATCACGCGCTCGAAGCCCGCCGGGGTATAGGAATTCAGGAGGGTCGCGGTCTCCGAGTCCACCCGGAAGGCGTGCACGGTCCCGCGCGGGATCAGGACGAACCCGCCGTGGCCCTGAGTTCCTGGCCGTTCGCCCGGTAGGTGATCTCGCCGTCCAGGACGTAGAATTGCTCGTCCTGATCGTGGAAGTGGGGCGGCGGTCCGGACCCTCTCGGGCACAGTTCCCACATCAGGGCGTAGGCGCCCCCCGTCTGTGCCCCGGTGGCGAGCACCGCCCACAGGATGCCGACCTGCCAGTACAGGGGCGCTGCCTGGACACTGACGGCGTGGGGGGTGATCTCGGCCTGCTCGTTCATGGCTCTGCTCCTTCGTGGCGAGGGCCCTCTCTGGCGCAGAGGTGAGGAAGTGGGATACCGAAACCTCCACGTTTCGATACGAGACCGTACCGTATCGGGTGCTATGCTGTCAAGCATGACCGCCCCCCCTCGCCCTGCTGGTCGCCCGCTCGACGCGGGGGTGCAGGCCGCCCTGCTGCGGGCCACGCAGGACCTCCTGATCGAGGAGGGCTACGAGCGGTTAACCTGCGATGCCGTCGCCCGGCGGTGCGGGTCGAGCAAGGCGACGATCTACCGGCGGTGGCCGAACAAGCTGGCGCTCGTCATGGCGGCGGCCTCGGACCTCTTCCCGGTGCCCGAGGTGCCGAACACCGGGGACTTGCGGGAGGACCTGCTGGCGTGCGGGCGGGCGTACCTCAAGGAGGATGGCCGCAGCCAGCGGGTGCTCGCCAGCCTGCACACGGCGGCCAGGCACGACCCAGAGCTGCGCGCCGCCGCGCGGGAGGCGCTGGGGTCCCCCGTGGACCGGCTGTTCCACGAGGTGCTGGGCCGCGCCGCCTCCATCGGGCTGATCTCGAAGGACGTGGACGTGGGTATCGTCGCCGAGGTGTTTCCGGGGATCGCCTTCCATTACGCGGCGGCCCTCGGTCTGCCCGTGGACGAGAGGCTGATCTTGCGCGTGGTCGACCATGTGTTGCTGCCGTCCCTGGGCCGCACCTGAGGGGCGAGAGAGGGCCGCGCGCGCCCCGGAACCCTCGCCCGTGTCCCGGGGTCACCCAGTCAGTCCTGCACAGGAACGGGCGTGCCGATCTCGTGGCCCAGGTCGTCCTCGTGGGACGTAGGGTCGGTGAGCGGCGACCGGCTCACGTAACCGTGGTGGGGGCCGAGTTTCGCGTTATCAATACCGTGCGCCACGAACACGTTCGCGCGGCGCAGGTCGTCTGCGGGTGCGAGCGCCGGGCGGGCCTCGGGCAGAATCCGCCCCTGCCGGTCATGTTTAAGGGTCTCCCTCGCTTTTGGTGACGCGGGCCGCCGGGCGTCAAGGCCGGTAAAGCACCCTGGCCTTGAGAAGGTCCAACCCTGCCCGGCCGTACATGCTTCGCTTGATGGTCTTGAGCCGATTCACCT